>PKWT01000361.1:17969-18222 GCA_003132125.1 Micrococcales bacterium
GAGGGGATCTCGGTTGCTCCACGATCACGTTGGTAGCGGGGGGACCGGGCATACCGGCGTTCACGCCGTTGCGGCACTTGGGTTTCTTGGTTGATTTCGTACTTGCCTGGGCATTTGCCCACCCTCCACTCGGTCTTCGCTGGACATGTCTCCAGTGAAGCACTGGCTGGGGACAGCGACCTGATCTCGCAGACATGATCCTCAGGTCAGAGAACCAGGCCAGGGCAGACTCGCGCGCGTTTGCCCCGCAACA
>PKWT01000361.1:18230-23826 GCA_003132125.1 Micrococcales bacterium
GCTGCTGTGCCGATGGACATCTGGACGGATCCCCTCAGCACGGTCTGATGGGCTCCCCGGATGTTAGGTCGTGGATTTGCGGCCGCCGACGGGATCGTTCGCGGCGAGGACCTGAGACGAGTGATCATGCCGCCGTTAAGGAACAGCGGCAACGTCTTTCGTATACAGTAAACGCGACGCAAGGTACGTCGCGGCGAATGAAGGGGAGAGCTCATGGCTGGCCACACAAGGGACACGATCGGTGGCCAACACCAGGCTCTGCGCGACCAGGTCCTGGTCGCGCTGCGACAACGCATCGTCAACGGCGACTACCCTCCGGGTGAGCGGCTGACCGAAGACCGGTTGGCCGAGGACTTTGGCGTCTCTCGGAACCCGGTGCGGGAGGCGTTATTGGTGATGCAGGCAGAGGGATTCGTCAACGTGGTGCCACGCCATGGGGCGTTCGTTGCGCTGCCGGACGCATCCACCATCGGGGACTTGTTCTCGATGCGTGAGCAGCTGGAGACGCTCGCCGCGCGGCTGGCCGCCGAACGTGCCACGGTTGCCGACGTCGCAGACCTGCGTTCCCTGCTGGACGCGGCCCGCGAAGCCACCGAACGGGTCGATCTTTCGAGAGTCGCCGAGCTGAACAGCGAGCTGCACATGCGCGTGATCGCGGTCAGCGGCAACAAGTGGCTCGCTTCGATCGCGACCTCCTTGTATCTCCAGGTGCAGTGGGTGTTCCGTATCGGTGCGGCCCATCGCGCACCGCATTCCTGGATCGAGCACATCCGCCTGGTCGATGCCATCGAGGCCGGCGACCGCGATGAAGCGGAGAAGGCGGCCAGGTCACACGTACACGCGGCGTCTACCGCTGCGCTGGGAAACGTGGAGCAGGGCTGACGGCGGACGTCAGCGACCACATGCGTAACCCTGCATGCCTCGCGGATTCGCGCCGGCAGCGACGACCCCGGTCCTCGGGTCCCGAGTCACCGCGCACATCCGTCCCAGGCTCCAGCCGTCGGAGAGGCGCACCTCGTGGCCTTTGGCCGTCAAGCCCGAGAGGACATCGTGGTCGAGCCGGTCCTCGGCGACGAGAACAGCCGCCTCGACATCCCGGGGGTAGAAGGAGCCCGGGAAGCTCGTCGTGTGCCACGTCGGGGCGTCGATGGCCTCCTGCAAGGACTGACCGCCGATCAGATGCCGCAGGAGGAAGATCAGCTGCCACTGGTCTTGCTGGTCGCCTCCCGGCGAGCCACAGGCCAGCACCGGCTCCCCGTCACGGTGCACCATCGTGGGGGTGAGCGTCGTACGCGGGCGGCGCCCCGGCACGAGGGAGGAAGCGAGCCCCTCCTCGAGCCAGAACATCTGCATGCGGCTGCCGAGAGGGAACCCGAGCTCGGGGATGGTCGGCGAGCTCTGTAGCCAGCCACCGCTGGGAGTGGCTGAGACCATGTTGCCCCAACGGTCCACAACATCTACGTGGCACGTGTCGCCACGGGTCACGCCGTTGGACTCCACGGTGGGCTCACCTGTCGTCGCATCTTCAGGTGTGGTCGCTTGCTGCGCCCGGTTCATCAGGTATGTCGCGAGGCGGGGTTCGCGACCGTCAGGGCTGCCGGGTCGGACGTCACGCGAGGCCCGGTCCTGCACCAGAGCGGCCCGCTCGAGGGCATACTCCTTCGACAGCAAGGTCTTCAGCGGCACGTCCTGGCCGTCGCCGTACCAGGCCTCGCGGTCCGCGAAGGCCAGTTTGAGGGCCTCGGTGATCGCATGGATACCGTGCGTCGTCGAGGGGTTCAGCGCATCGGGGTCACCCAATGCGTCCAGGACGGTCATCGTCTGCAGGAGCGCGGGCCCCTGCCCCCAGGGCTGTGTCTTGGCGACAGAGAAACCATGCCAGTCAAGGGTGGCCGGTTCCTCCCATGTCGCGGAGAACGCCGCCATGTCACTGCCCGTGACCAGGCCGGGGTGCGCCTCACCGCTGGAGTCGCGGAACGCCTGCCGCGAGAACGCATCGACGGCGTCCGCGACGAATCCCTGGCTCCATGCCCGTCGAGCGCCGTCGATCTGTGCCTGGCGGTCCGGGCCTGCGGCCCGACCTTCGTCCACCAGCCGTCTGAGGGTCCGGGCATACACGGGGTTGGCAAACAGGGACCCGGGTGCGGGCGCGCTGCCATGGTGGAGCCACAGCTCGGCCGAGGACGGCCAGTCGTTCTCAAAAAGCTCTTGCACGCTCGCCACCGTCGCGCAGATGCGCGCTCCGATCGGGTGGCCGCCGCCGGCATAACTGATGGCCGGTTCCAAGACCTCCTCGAGCGACTGCGTTCCGTGGTCGCGCAGCATGAGCAGCCAGGCATCGACCGCACCAGGGACTGCTGCAGCCAGCGGGCCGGATCCCGGGATGAGGTCGATGCCCAACGACGTGAAGTGTTCGATGGTGGCACCGGCCGGCGCTGGGCCTTGACCGGCGAGGACGCGTGGCGAGGGGTCCTGAACGGTCGCGATGATCGCCGGCACCTCCCCGCCCGGTCCGTTGAGGTGCGGCTCCACCACGTGCAGGACGAAACCGGCAGTCACTGCTGCGTCGAAGGCGTTGCCCCCGCGCTCCAGCGCGCGCATCGCCGACTGGGAGGCAATCCAGTGCGTGGACGAGGCCATCCCGAAGGTGCCTTGGAGGGTCGGTCGGGTGGTGAAGGTCATTGCAGGCTCCCAGCGCTGTTGGTTTGTCGTACGTCCGGGCCTGCCCCGTCAGGGCCCACCAGATGGCAGGCGGCGTCTCCGTCGCCGATGCCCAGCAGCTGGGGCACCTCAGCCGTGCAGCGGTCGAACGCGAGGGGACATCTGGTGTGGAAGCGGCATCCCGACGGCGGGTCGAGGGCCGATGGCAGGTCGTCGCCGAGCAGAACCGCCTTGCGGGCCCGCTGCCGGGGCGGGTCCGCGACCGGAGCCGCGGCCAGCAGGGCCTGGGTGTAGGGGTGTGCTGGTCGGGCGAAGACCCTTTCGCGGGAACCCTTCTCGACCAGCTGACCCAGATACATCACGGCGACGTCGTCGGCGAGGTACTCCACTGCCGACAGGTCATGCGTGATGAACAGGCACGCGAAGCCGATGTCACGCTGGAGGTCTGCCAAGAGGTTGAGCACCGAGGCCTGGACGGATACGTCGAGCGCGCTGGTGGGCTCGTCGGCAATGAGCAGGCTCGGTGAGGAGATCAGCGCCCGCGCGATGCTCACTCGTTGCCGCTGGCCTCCCGAGAGCTCGTGCGGATATCGCCTGGCCACCTCGGCGCGCAGGCCCACCCGGCCCAGCTCTTCGTTGATCCGCTCCTCGCGGTCGCGCCGGGAAATCCGACCGGCCTGCAGCCGCAACGGTTCGCCGACGACGTCCCCCACCAGCATCCTCGGGTCCAGGGAGCCGGCCGGGTCCTGGAAGACGATCGACACTTCCTTGCCGTGCCGACGCATCTGCCGTCTGGACAGGTGGGTGACGTCGACGCCGCCGATCCGCACGACCCCCGCGGTTGGCTCCAGCAGCCGCACGATGCACCGGCCAACGGTCGACTTGCCCGAGCCGCTCTCACCGACCAGTGCCGTCACCTGACCCTTGCGGATGCTCAGTGAGACGCCGTCGACCGCCCGCACCGAACCGAAGTGCATGACCAGGTCCTCAAGCTCGAGGGCTACCTCCTCGAGCGCCACGTCCGTGTCGGGTTTCATGCTCTGCTCCCCTGATGCCGGGCGGATGGATTGCCGCACGGATGCCAGCAGGCCACCAGATGGTCCGGACGCACGGCCACCACGTCGTGGTCCGAGCTCAGCGCCGGCGCCGACCCGAGACACTGGGCGTCCGCGGCCGAACACCGCTCGGCAAAGGTGCAGGCGTCCGGCTGGGTGGACAACACCGGCACCAGGCCAGGGATCTCCTGCAACCGGTCGGTACCCGCATGCCGACCCGGGGTGGGCGTCGCGACGAGCAGCCCCGCAGTGTAATGGTGCTGGGGGTGGGCGAAAAGCTCGTCCACCGGGGCACGCTCGACGACGCGTCCGGCATACATGACCACGACGCGGTCGGCGACGTCGGCGATGACGCCCAGGTCATGGGTGATGAACAGGATGCTGGTCCCCAGGCGGTCACGTAGTCCCCGAAGGACGTCGAGGATCCCTGCTTGCACGGTCACATCCAGGGCGGTGGTGGGCTCATCGGCGACCAGCACCGTGGGCCCGCACGCGACGGCCATCGCGATCATCACCCGCTGGCGCATGCCGCCCGAGAGCTGGTGGGGGTAGTTGTCAACACGCTGCAGCGGCGAGGGGATGCCGACCAGGGTCAGCAGCTCGACCGCACGGGCGCGGGCCTTCTTGCGGGAGAGGCCCTGGTGAACCTGCAGCACCTCGCCGATCTGCCGCCCGACGGTCAGGACGGGGTTGAGCGAGCTCATCGGCTCCTGGAAGATGTAGGCGATGCTCTGGCCGCGCGCTGCGCGCAGGACGGACTCCGGTGCCCCGATCAGCTCGGTGCCCTGCAACCGGGCCGAACCGGAGACGCGGGCGCTGCGCGGCAGGAGGCCGGCCAGGCTCATCGCCGTGACGCTCTTGCCGCAACCGGACTCTCCGACGATGCCAACGATCTCCCCGGGCGCCAGGGTCAGGTCGACGTTGTCCACCGCGGAGACTGTCCCGCTCTCTGTCGTGAAGGTGACGGACAGGCCACGCACATCCAGCACCGGGGCGACGTCCTGCGGCGCCCCGAGGTGGGTCTGGGTCGGTGAGGTCATTCCCGGCTCCCCTTGGGGTCGAGGGCGTCCCGGAGGCTGTCGCCGAACACGTTGAATGCCAATGCGAGCACCATGATCGTCACACCGGGCAGGACTGCCGCCCACGGGGCACGCGCCGCGAACTGCTGTGCGGTGGCAAGCATGGTGCCCAGGCTCGGCGCCGGTGGCTGGATGCCGAGCCCAAGGAAGGACAGCACCGCCTCGCCGAGGATTGCGGAGGGGATGGCGACCGTTGCCTGCACCAGGACGACCGAGGTCGCGTTGGGCAGGATGTGCCGGGTCAGCACCCACAGGTCGCTGGCGCCGTCGACGACCGCGGCGGCCACGAAGTCCAGGGACTTCAGACGTAGCGTGTCGGAGCGCACCACCCGGATGATTCCTGGAATCTGCGCTATGCCGATGGCTACGGCGGCGTTGCCGAGACTCGCGCCGCGGATGGCCGCAAGCCCCACAGCCAGGATGAGGAAGGGGAACGACAGCAGCAGGTCGGTGAACCGGGAGATCACAGCGTCGAGGGACCGGACGTAGCCAGACGCCAGCCCGAGCGGGACTCCGATCAGCAGCGCCGTCGCGACGGCGAGCATCCCCACCTCCAGGGAGGCTCGCGATCCGAGGATGATCCGCGAGAGCACGTCACGTCCGAGGTCATCGGTTCCGAGCAGGTGTCCCGCAGTGCCCGGCGGGGAGAAGGTGTTGGCGAAGTTCGTCTGTTCCGGGGCGTAGGGCGCCAGCCACGGCGCCAGCACGGCGACGAACGTGGCCAGCACGAGCACGCTGAAGCTGATTACTGCCAACGGGTTTCGCCGCAGTCGCCGGATCACGCGAGCCTGGCGGCTGGCC
>PKWT01000361.1:23835-27196 GCA_003132125.1 Micrococcales bacterium
GCCTGGATCACCGGGTAGTCCCGCTGGAACACGGCGTCGATCGTCATTTTGCCGAAGCCTGGCAGACCGAAGATCTGTTCGGTGACGACTGCCCCCGATATGAGGCCGCCGAGCTGCAGCCCGACGATCGTGATGACCACGACGAGACTGTTGCGCAAGGCATGCCGACCGATGACGACCCGGGGCGGCAGTCCTTTCGCCTTGGCGGTGCGGACGTAGTCGGTCGACAACGAGTCGAGCATCGAGGACCTGGTCTGCCGCATGATGACGGCCGCCAGACCAGTGCCCAGGATGACTGCGGGCAGGAGGATGTGGTGCAGGTTGCCGATCGGGTCATCAAGCAGCGGCACGAACCCCGAGGCGGGGAACAGGCCCGTGGCCACTGACAGATAGAGGATCGCGATCAGTCCGAGCCAGAAGTGCGGCACCGACAGCCCGATCAACGCGATGGCGTTGGCGAACCACTCGGCCGGGCGGCCGCGGCTCACGGCGGCCACGACTCCCGCGCCGACGCCGAGGAACGTGGCGAGCAGGATCGCCAGCACGGACAGCTCGATTGTCACTGGCAGCGCCGTCCGCAGCATCGAGGCGACGCTGGTGCCTGTGCGGATCGAGGTGCCCAGATCCCCGTGCAGCGCATTGCTCGCGAAGTGCCAGAACTGCATCGGCAGCGACTGGTCGAGGCCGTACTGCTGGCGGATCGCGGCCAGTGCCTCCGGCGTGCGGTCCTCGCCGGCCAGTGCCAGTGCCGGGTCACCGGGCAGGGCGCGTACTCCGAGAAACACCACGACCGTCGCCAGGAACCACGTGACCAGGGACTGCCACGCCCGGTTGATCAGATACCGCCGCACGCCGCCTACCTACCAGGCCGCCGTACGCCGCCTACTTGGCCAGGCCGGAGAACGCCACCCGGACCACACCGTCCGGGAAGACCTGCACGCCCTTGAGTGTGTTCGAGACACCGGTGAGGTTGCGCTGCCGGTAGATGTAGATGATCGGGTCCGCCGCCTGGATCTTGGTCACGGCCTGCCCGTACAGGTCACGCCGCTGCGCCAGGTCCTGGGACTGCCGTGCCTGGTTCAGGATCGCGTCCAGGCTGGGGTCGTTGTAGCCCGCGACGTTCTGACTGCCACCGGTGCCGACGAAGTTGGTGATGTTGGCATCGGGGTCGACCCGGCCGGACCAGCCGAGCTGCAACAGCTCGAAGTCGCCTCGGTCTTGCTGGTCGAGCAGTGAGGCGTACTCCACCGGTTTGATCTTCAGGTCGAACCCACCGTCCTTGACATTGGACTGCAGCGCCTGGGCGAACCGCAGGCTGTCGGGGTTGTTCGAGGTGATCATCGTGATCGGGAACGGCGTCTTCACGCCGGCCTCGGCCAACAGCTGCTTCGCCTTTGCCGGGTCATGTGGCGTGCAGCTCTGCGCCGCAGGTGAGGTGAACTCGCTCTTTGGTGAGATCGGCGAGCAGGCGACGGTGTTGAGGTTGTTGAAGATCACCTTCACCAGGGCGGCGCGGTCGATGGCGTACTCGAAGGCTTGTCGCACTCTGGGGTCTTGTGCCGTCGGGCGGTCGATGTTCTTCGCCGGGGTGCCGACGCCGTCGACGTTGCCGACGTTGAAGCTCACCCCTTGGTAGCCCAGTGACTGGGACTGCAGCACCGACAGGGACGTTTCCTTGATCAGGCTGGGCACGTCCTGTGCGGACAGGGAGTCAGCCACCTTGACGTCACCGGAGCGCAGGTTGGCTGCCCGGATGTTGGAGTCGGTCATGATCTGGTACGTGATCGTGTCGAGGTGGACCTTGGCAGCGTCATAGTAGTTGGGGTCCCTCGACAGCTCGATCGAGTTTTGGGGCACCCGCTTGGTGAACTTGAACGGGCCGACACAGACCGGCGCCGAGGAGAAATTCATGCCCAACGCCTTGGTGGCTTTGGGGCTCATGATCATCCCGGCCCGGTCCGCCAGTGCCGCAGTCAAAGGGGCGAACGGCTCCTTGAGGTGGACGACAACCGTTCGTGCGTCGGGCGCGTCGACGGCGGTGATCGGGCCCAGCTCGCTCTTGCGTCCCGACCCCTTGAGGGTCAGGTTGCGTTCGAAGGTGGACTTGACCGCGGCGGCGTTGAACGCAGTGCCGTCGGCGAACTTCACACCCTCGCGGACGGGGATGGTGACCGTCTTGCCGCCGTCGGAAACCTTGGGCAGGGCTGTGGCGAGCTGGGGAACGATGCGCGCTTGGGCGTCGACGTCGTACAGCTTTTCGCACATGGCATTGAAGACATAGCGGGAGTACAGGCTGCGCGAGAGTGTCGGGTCGAGCCTGTCCGGCTCCGCGGAGAGCGCCATGATCAGCTTCCCGCCATCCTTGACCTCACCTGCCACGGCCGGCACACCAAACGAGTCAGCGCCCGCTGACCCGCTGGACGCCGCATCAGCCCCGCCGGCCACGGCGGCCACGGGCTTCACCGCCGAGCAGCCGGTCGCGAACGCGGCGATGAGAACCACCGCGCCGATGATCATTCCACTACGCGATAGTGCGACACCGGTGGGTCGAAAGGCACGCTTGGTCATGGAGTCTCCTTGTCCTGAGAGTGATTCGCCGCTGAGCGTATGTTGTATACGAGACGCTGACAAGGGCTAGGGTGACCCGATGCCTTGGTATGAAGTTGTTGCGCTGCTCGCTGCGGGAATGGCTGCGGGGACCATCAACACGATCGTCGGATCGGGCACGCTGATCACGTTCCCTACGTTGCTTTTCTTCGGCTTTGCACCGTTGGTCGCCAACGTTTCCAACACTGTTGGCCTCGTCGCCGGTGGACTCACGGGTATCCACGGCTACCGCGAGGAGTTGGCCGGACAGGGCCGCACCCTGCGCCGGTTGGTGCCGACCTCGCTCCTCGGCGCGGTGACCGGCGCCGTCCTTTTGCTTGCGCTCCCCGCGTCCGCATTCGATGCCATCGTGCCGTTCCTGATCGCCGCTGCTCTGCTACTGGTCCTGCTCGGACGACGGTTGCAGGCGTGGGCCGCCACCCGCCATCCGGATCAAGAAAGCCGTGGACGGCGGGTGCTGATGACCGTTGGCGTCTTCGCCGCCGGGGTCTACGGCGGCTATTTTGGGGCAGCCCAAGGCGTTCTGCTGGTGGGCATCTTGAGTGCCCTGATGACGATCAGCCTGCAACACATCAATGGTCTGAAGAACGTGCTGGTCACAGTGGCCAATGCCGTGGCGGCCGTGATCTTCATCCTTGTGGCCCCTGAGCGGATCAACTGGTCTGTTGCCGCGCTGATCGCCGTGGGTGCGCTTGCCGGGGGGTATGTCGGAGCGCGGGTCGGGCGGCGGCTGTCGCCGGTGGTGCTTCGGGGG
>PKWT01000422.1 GCA_003132125.1 Micrococcales bacterium
TTCGAGACGTGGTTCGTCAGTGCGTCGCACGATGACGCGGCGGTCGACCGGGTGCTGGCCGCCCTTCCCGTGGCGGCGAAGGCCGTTTCAGAGTCGTTTGCGACAATCGCAACATGACAAAGCCTGCCGGTGACACCAACCGGACCGTCGTGCATCTGCTTCGCCATGGAGAGGTGCACAACCCCACCGGCGTGCTCTATGGCCGACAGCCCGACTTCCACCTGTCGGACCTCGGTCGCGAGATGGCCGAGGCGGTCGCTGCCCACCTTGCCGACCACGACATCGCCGTGGTCGTAGCCTCGTCGCTGGACCGCGCGCGGGAGACTGCTGCGCCGATCGCCTCGGCCCATGGTCTCGCGATCGCCACGGACGACAGGGTGATCGAGGCCGACAACTACTTCGAGGGCAAGACCTTCGGAGTCGGTGACGGTTCGCTGAGGTATCCGAAGCACTGGCCCAAGCTGATCAACCCGTTCAAGCCTTCGTGGGGGGAGCCCTACGAAGAGATCGCCGCACGGATGCTCGGGGCCATCGCAGCCGCACGGCAGTCGGCTCGTGGTCACGAGGCNNCTCTGGCATGACCCCCGCAAGCGTGAGTGCGCACTGGCCTCGTTGACCTCCCTGGTGTACGTGGGTGACGAGCTCGAGTCGATCACCTACAGCCAGCCGGCCGCCGCACTTCTGCCCCGAGCGAGCAAGACGGCAGGCGCATGAGCTCGGCCGCATAGATGTTCCAGAAGGCGATGTTCACGAGGCTCGCGGCTGCCGTCGCGGTGGGAGCACTTTGCTTGGGCGTGGCGGCCTGCAGCAGCGACGCCAACTCCATCGCGGCACAGGCCAGGTCCGGCGACGGCAAGGGGTTCGTCTCTGGGGACGGCACGATCGAGCGGGTGGCGCCGAAACAGCGCTCGACCCCGTTGACCGTGAGCGGTACGACGCTCCAAGGTCAGCACTGGACTGTCGCTGATGCCAGAGGCAAGGTCCTGGTCCTGAATGTGTGGGGCCAGTGGTGTGGTCCCTGCGTCGCCGAGATGCCGCACCTGCAACAGGTGTGGTCACAGGTGGTCGCCACCGGAGAACCGGTGCAGTTCATGGGGATCAACTACCGCGACGGTGCCGACACCGCCAGAGCCTTTATGCGGGCGAACAAGATCACCTACCCCTCGCTCGAGGACGACGGTGGGCGCGCGCTGTTGGCCCTGCGCGGCAAGGCGAACACCACGCCGACGACGCTGGTCCTTGATCGGCAGGGCCGCATCGCCGCCCGGGTCTCGGGCCCGGTGACGGCTTCCACTCTGAGCGGGCTGGTCAACGACGTCCTCGGCGAGGTTGTGTCTGTTGGGTGAGACAGTGTGATCACTGACGCGGGCAGCACCATCACGTCCGGTGCACTGCCACTCGCTGTCCTGCTGGCTCTTGCGGCCGGCTTCGTCTCCTTTGCCTCCCCCTGTGTCCTTCCCCTTGTGCCGGGGTTCCTTGGCTATGTGACCGGCCTGTCCGGGGTCACCCTCGATCAACGTGGCCGGAGTCGGCTCATGCTCGGGGCGCTCCTGTTCGTTCTCGGGTTCAGTGCTGTCTTCATCGCCGTGGCGGTGACCGTCTCCTCCGCCGGTGCACTGTTGAAGGAGCATCAGAGCCTGCTGATGCGCCTCGGCGGGGTCATCGTGATCCTCATGGCGGTGATGTTCATGGGTGCCGGCAGCCAGCGCACGTTTGCGCCCCGGTGGAAACCGGCCGCTGGCTTGGCCGGAGCGCCACTGCTGGGGATGGTGTTCGGCCTGGGGTGGGCACCGTGCACCGGCCCGACCTTCGGCGCGATCATCGCCCTCTCGACCGCGCTGTCCGGCGACCAGCAGGCCATCGGCCGCGGAGTTGGACTGGCCACGGCGTACTCGGTGGGCCTGGGGCTGCCCTTCCTGCTGATCGCCGGCGGCTACGCCCGTGCCGGCAGGGCCTCACGGTGGCTGCAGGCGCATCACCGGGGCATCCAGATCGCGGGCGGGGTTCTGCTGCTGGTCGTCGGGCTGTTGCTCGTGACCGGTCTGTGGGAGAGCGTGACCACGGCCATCCAGGCCGGTCTGGTCCAGCAGTTCCGGACCGTGCTGTGATGACGGGTGNNTGATGACTGGTGTTGTGATGACGGGGGCGTTGGGATGAGCCAGAGTCGGATGGACACGCGACCGGACGAGAGCGATGTCACCCAGCCGACGCTGGGCCCTGTCGGCATGATGCGCTGGGCGTGGCGGCAGCTCACGAGCATGCGGACGGCGCTGTTCCTGTTGCTGCTGCTGGCGATTGGAGCGGTGCCGGGCTCGATCTGGCCGCAACGCAATATCGACGCTGGGCGGGTCGCAGACTATCTGGCCAGTCACCGGAGCACGGGCCCCTGGCTCGATCGTCTCGGCTTCTTCGACGTCTACTCGTCGTCATGGTTTGCTGCGATCTATCTGTTGCTGTTCGTGTCGCTGGTGGGCTGTGTCGTTCCGCGCTCGAAGATCCACTGGCGGGCCATGCGGGCGCAGCCCCCACGGGCGCCGAGCAGACTGGAGCGGCTCCCCGAGCATGGCGAGATCGAGGTCGATGGCGCACCCGAGGACGTGCTCCGGGTGGCACAGGCGGTCCTGGAGTCGAAGCGCGTCCTGGGCAGGCACAGTGGGCTCAGGCGCTGGCGGACTCGTTCCACCGACCAGCCTGAGCCGGACGGCGACAGTGATGGCAAGTCGAGTGATGGCCTGTGGCTCAGCGCCGAGTGCGGCTACCTGCGAGAGACCGGCAACCTGGTCTTCCATGCCGCGCTGATCGTCGTCATCGTGGCGGTGGCCGTCGGGCACCTGTTCGGATGGCGCGGCGACCGCATCCTGGTCACCGGCAAGAGCTTCTCGAACACGATCTCTGCCTATGACACCTTCGACCCTGGCCCCTGGGTCGACACCGAGGGTCTCTCGCCGTTCACGGTTGCGGTGGACAGGCTCGATGTCACGTTCGAGGAGCGGGCCGGCGGTGCCCAGCGTGGCGCCCCACGCGACTTCACGGCATACACGCGCACCCAGACCAGCCCGCAAGCTCCCCAGGTCAACCAGATCTTGAAGGTCAACGGGCCGTTGAAGTTTGGCGGCACGTCGGTGTTCCTGCTCGGCAACGGGTATGCGCCGGTCATCACCGTGCGCGATGCCAAAGGCCAGGTGCTCATGCGCGAGGCCACGCCGTTCCTTCCGCAGGACGCCAACTACAAGTCGGTGGGTGCCATCAAGGTCTCGGCAGCCAGCCCGAAACAGCTGGGGTTCTTCGGCTTCTTCCTGCCTTCGGAGTACCTCGACAAGGACGCCGGGCCGTCGTCGTTCTTCCCCGACCTCAAGAACCCGGCACTGGCGCTCGGCGTCTATGAGGGCGAGCTGTATCCGCAAGGTCGGCCCCAGTCGGTCTACACACTGAGCACCGAGAAGATGACGCAGCTCAAGAATGCCAAGGGCGAACCGTTGCGGCTGCTGCTCAAACCGGGCCAGACCGTCCAGCTGCCCGATGGCCGGGGGAGCATCACCTTTGACTCGGTCCAGCGCTGGGCCGGGCTCTCGATTCGCTACGACCCCGGCAAGGTCCTGGCGCTGGGTGGTGCCGTCGCCGCGTTGCTCGGTTTGATCGCCTCTTTGATGATCCGTCGTCGCAGGGTGTTCGTGCGCGTCCGGCCGGTTGGGCGTCGTACGGTGGTCTCGATCGGCGGCTTGGCCAAGGGCGAGGATCCCGGGCTGGGAGCAACGATCGAGGACCTGCTCAGCACGATCACGGAACGGACAGGCACCAAGGTATGACGAACGAAACCCTCTCGCAGTACGCCAACCTCGGCGTCTACTCGGCCATGGCGGTGCTGACCATTGCCATGATCGCGTTTGCCATCGACCTGGCCGGGACTGCCCCCAGGGTCTTGGCGGCGGCACCAGAGATCCGGAGGCAGCCGGCAACCGTTGGTGGCGGATCCTTCGCGAGCGCCGTGGTGTCGCCGGTCCCGGGCGACCCGAGTGACGTCTCGGACCTGCCCCGGAGGCGCAAGGCAGCCGCAGTGGCGATGATGCTCACGCGCCTGGGTGGTCTCCTGTTGGTCGCAGCGGCGGCCCTGCGTGGTCTGTCTGTGCATCGCCCACCGCTGGGCAACATGTTCGAGTTTGCCCTCGTGGGCTGCATGTTCGTCATCGTGGTCTTCGTCGCGATCAGCCTGCGCCGCGATATCCGGTGGCTGGGGCTCTTCGTGATCGGCCCGGTCCTGTTGACGCTTGGACTGGCCATCACGGTCTTCTACACCGACGCCAGTGAGCTGTTGCCCTCGCTCAAGAGTGTCTGGCTCGTCATCCACGTCACGGTGGCCACGTTCTCGGTGGCGCTGTTCACGATCGCGTTCAGCGTCACGATCCTCCACCTGGTCCAGACGTGGCTGGAGTCGCAGGACCGCGAGGGGATGTCACGCCTTAGGGCCATCGTCAACACGGCCCTTCCACCGGCGCAGTCACTGGACCGGACGGCCTACGGGATTCACGTCGTGGCGTTCCCGCTCTGGACCTTCACTCTCATCGCCGGCGCCATCTGGGCCGAGCAGGCGTGGGGCCACTACTGGAACTGGGACCCCAAGGAGGTGTGGACGTTCGTGATCTGGGTCGTCTACGCCGCCTATCTGCACGCGCGTGCGACCACGGGGTGGACGCCACGGGCGGCCAACTACCTGGCCCTCGCCGGCTATGGCTGCATCTTGATCAACTACATGGTCGTCAACGTCTTCTTTGTCGGCCAGCACTCTTACTCAGGGATGTGAGCATGGCGCGCTACGCAGTGTTGCGGTTGATGATCTTCTTCGGGTTCCTCTGTGCGCTATGGCTTTTGGGCCTTCAACGCTGGTGGCTGCTCATCGGGTCGGCGCTGGGGTCGGCGGTCGTGTCGTACTTCGTGCTCCTGGGGCCGAGAGCACAGCTCAGCGCCAAGATCGCGAGCCGGGTCGATGAACGGGCCCGCCGGCTGGAGCAGAGTCACATGGACGAGATCGACGAAGACGTCGAGGCTGACCAGGACTCGCCGCGCGGCTGAGGCCTCAGCCCAGGTGGTGGGCGGCGCCCAGCCCAACCGCCAGCAGCGTGGCATAGACCAGCTCGAACCGGCCGGTGCCCGAAAGCACCGGAACCAAGTCCGCACCAATCGCCCCGCGGAGGACCCGGCGTGCCAACGGGAAGGCCAGGCCGAATGACAGCAGGGCGACAAGGGCAGTCAGGTGGATGATGCCGGCCACGACGACGCAGGCGAGCGCGATCGTCAGCAGTGCAACATACAGGCGACGGGTCCGGACGTCTCCCAGGCGCACCGCCAGTGTCCGCTTGCCGTGGGACTCGTCGGTGGGGATGTCGCGCAGGTTGTTGGCGACCAGGATCGCGGAGGTGATGGCGCCGACGCCGATCGCGCCGGCGACCGAGACAGGACTGATGGAGTGGACCTGCGTATAGATCGTGCCCAGCGTGGCCACCAGACCGAAGAACACGAACACGAAGACCTCGCCGAGTCCGGCATAACCGTAGGGTCGCTTGCCACCCGTGTAGTACCAGGCGGCGGCGATCGACGCGGCACCGATGAACAGCAGCACGAAGGAGTCGCTCAGGGTGACCAGGGCCAGTCCGAGCAAGCCCGCGCTGAAGAAGGAGAGCATCGCCGCGAGCTTGACGTTGTCGGCTCGGGCGAGTCCCTGGCCCACCAGCCGCACCGGGCCCACCCGCTTCTGGTCGGTGCCCCGGATGCCGTCGGAGTAGTCGTTGGCGTAGTTCACCCCGACCTGCAGGGCGAGCGAGACCAGAAGGGCAAGGAGGGCGAAGGCGGCGTCGGCCTCGCCGAGAGCGTAGGCGGCGCCGGTGCCGACCAGGACGGGTGCGATGGCGGCAGGAAGGGTGCGTGGGCGCGCGCCCTCGACCCACTGGGACAAGGTGGCCATGGAGTTATTTCTCGCTCAGTTCAGGTGGTGGTGGCGTCGTATCGGGGTGTCTCAGTGGTGATGTCTCAGTGGTGGTGTCAGAGGTTACGAAGGAAGTCCGGATCGTCGTCGGGCCCGCGCGGTGCGGACCGGCGGTTGGGCCTGGGGCGTCCGTTCTGTGGGCCGCGCTGCCTGCCCGTGACGAGCCAGGCGATGGCGCCGATACCGGTCGTGGCGGAGAGCAGGATCAGCAGGATCCAGACGACCTTGGGCAGGTGCTGAACGCGGCTGTCCTCGGTCTGGATCGCGTCGATCACCGTGTAGATCGCCAACGCGAGCAGAATCAGGACGATGAGTACCTTTGCCATCCCGACCTCCTCGACGNNCACGATCGTGCTTGCCGGGGCCGCGCAGGGGAAGCTCAGACAGGATCGCAAGGCGCCGTGGCAAGGCATGATCCGGCAGTATGCCGCGCAGCTGGGCGCGCACATCTTCAAGCGTCGGCGGTGGGCTGTCGGGTGTGACCACGATCGCGGCACTGACTACCTGGCCCCACTCCGGGTCGGGGCTGCCGACGACGACGGCCTCGGCAACGGCATCGAGCTGAGAGAGCGCCTCCTCAACCAAACGCGGGGCCACCTTGAGGCCGCCAGTGTTGATCAGGTCGTCGAGGCGACCATCCACGACGAGGGCGCCGCGGTCATCGAGGTGGCCGACGTCGTCGGTGCGGAACCATGCAGTGCCGTCCGGGTCTTCGCTGAATACCGCCGCAGTGAGCGCAGGCTCGCCGAGGTAGCCCTTGGCGAGGGTGGCGCCGCCGAGCTGGATCCGGCCGTCATCCTCGAGCCGCACGAAGCTGACATCAAGTGGGCGGCCGTCATAGACGCAGCCGCCCGCCGTCTCGCTCATGCCATACGTGGTGACCACATGGACCCCGGTGTCCCTGGCATTGGCGAGCAGGCCGGACGGTGCTGCCGCGCCGCCGACGAGGACAGCGGAATACTGGGTGAGCGCCTGGCGTCCACCAGGCGAGGAGAGCAGCCGGACCAGCTGGGTGGGGACGAGGGCCGTGAATGCTGGTGTGCCCGGGGCGATCTGAGCGGTGGCTCGGGCGAACGCTGCAGCGGTGAAGCCTCCCGCCAGATCCATCGGGACAGGAGTCGTGCCCGCGATCAACGACCGGACCAGGACCTGGATGCCGGCGATGTGGTGGGCCGGCATCGCCAGCAGCCACTGGCCCTGGCCACCGAGCCGTTCATGCGTGGAGTCAGCCGACGCGCGGAGAGCAGCCCGCGTCAACATGGCCAGCTTGGGCCGTCCGCTCGAGCCTGACGTGGCGATGGTGAGCGCGAGGTCTGGCGGGAGGTCTTGCCGGAGGTTGCTCACGTCGTCCGGAACGGGCTGTGGGGGCTTGTTCGAGGCGTGCGGCGCCACAGGGGGACCGGAGCCGTCCAGTGCTTTTTGCAGGTCCGCGAGCACGTCGAGCGCAGCCATGCCGGAAGGGACGGGCAGGGCGCGCAGCCGGGGACCACTCACCCGCAGAGACTATGTGCTGCCAAGTGTGTGAATCGGCGAGTGTGAATAATGGCGGGATGAATGAGACAGTGCGACCCGTTGCCGTGGTGACCGGAGCGAGCAGCGGCATCGGGGCTGCGACAGCACGCCGACTCGCCGCAGAGGGCTTCGACGTGGTGTGCGCGGCGCGGCGCGGTGACCGGATCTCCGCCCTTGCCGCCGAGATCCATGGCCGGGCCGTCCGCTGTGACGTCACGTCTTCCGAAGACGTGGCCGCGCTTGCAGCCGAGGTCGGTGAGCGCTGTGATCTGTTGGTGAACAACGCCGGAGGCGCGTTCGGCGCCGATCCCGTGTCCTCGGCGGACCTCGAAAAGTGGCGGGCGATGTACGAGGTCAACGTCATCGGCGTGGTCGCCGTGACCAAGGCGCTGCTTCCCGCGCTCGTTGCATCGGAGGGTCAGATCGTGGTGATGGGGTCCACCGCGGGTCAAGTCTCATACGAGGGCGGTGGCGGTTACGCAGCAGCCAAGTTTGGTGTGCGAGCCGTGGTGGACACCTTGCGGCTCGAGCTGTGGGACCAACCGGTGCGGGTGTGCGAGATCGCGCCCGGCATGGTCAAGTCCGAGGGTTTCGCGCTGACCCGCTTCGAGGGGGACCAGGCCAAGGCCGACGCCGTGTATGCAGGGGTGGCTGAGCCGCTGACCTCAGAGGACATCGCGGACTGCGTGGCGTGGGTGGCGACCCGCCCCTCACACGTCAACATCGACCGGATGATCGTGCGCCCTCGCGCGCAGGCGGCCAACCACAAGGTCCATCGCGTCTTCGGGGAGGCCAGGTGATGGCGAAGCACCCGAACGGCACCCCGGTCCCGGCTGAGCGTGGGCCGTCGCCGGTCGCTGTCACTGACAGCCGGAACCGCCAGCTGCGGGACTTCCGCATCTCGGTGACCGATCGATGCAACTTCCGATGCGTCTATTGCATGCCGAAGCAGATCTTCGGCAGGGACTTCGAGTTCATGGAGCGGGCCGACCTGTTGACCTTCGAGGAGATCACCCGCCTCGCCAGGATCGCCGTTGCCCACGGGGTCGAGAAGATCCGACTCACCGGTGGTGAGCCGCTGTTGCGCAAGGGCCTTGAGGAGCTGGTGCGCATGCTCGCCGCGCTGAGGACGCCCGATGGCCGCGAGGTCGATATCGCCCTGACCACCAACGGATCGGCGCTGGCCGTGAAGGCACAGTCGCTCAAGGACGCTGGCCTCAAGCGGGTGACCGTCTCACTGGATTCACTGGACGATGAGACGTTCAAGGCCGTGAACGACGTGGACTTCCCGGTCGCGAAGGTCCTGGCCGGCATCGAGGCGGCCCATGAGGTCGGGCTGGGCCCGATCAAGATCGACATGGTGGTCAAGCGCGGCCAAAATGATCAGGACATTGTGCCGATGGCCGCTCACTTCAAGGGCTCGCCATACATCCTGCGTTTCATCGAGTTCATGGATGTGGGCAGCACCAACGGCTGGAAGATGGAGGAGGTCGTGCCCTCGGCCGAGGTCATCAGCGCCATCAACGCCGAGCTGCCGCTAGTAGAGGTCGCTGCGAACTATCACGGCGAGACCTCCGCGAGATGGCGTTACCGGGATGGGGGTGGTGAGATCGGCGTGATCTCGAGCGTCACCCAGTCGTTCTGCCATTCGTGCACGAGGGTGCGGGTCTCGACCGAGGGCAAGCTGTTCACCTGCCTGTTTGCCACCGATGGGCATGACCTGCGCGCCCTCCTGCGTGGCGGATGCTCGGACGACGAGCTGTCCACGGTCATGGCCGGCATCTGGCGGGAGCGCACGGACCGCTACTCGGAGCTGCGCACTGCCACGACCCACGAGATCCGCGCCGGCAAGAAGAAGATCGAGATGTCCTACATTGGCGGGTGAACGCGCCTGGACCGACAAGCCCACCACCAACGAACCTGGAGCGACAACCATGATGGAAACCTGGATCGACGCCGTACGCGCGGAACTGAACCTGTCAGCGGACGCAGACGTTGACGTGATCCTGGACGTGGCCCGCGTCGCCGCGCACAGCGTCGAGCGGCCGGCAGCGCCGGTCACCACGTTCCTGCTCGGCCAGGCCGTGGCGAGCGGTATGGACGTTAACGAGGCCGCCACCAAGATCCAGAACCTCGCAGCGACCTGGCCGACGCCGGCAGCGTAGGGCTCCAAGGTATAGGCCGCAGCGGTGACATATGTCACAAATCACCCTTTTAAAGTGGTATGGGGACCTTGGTCCCCCGTCGCTCGCGAGTCCGGGAGAACCATGGCTCTGCCTGCAACCGTCAGGTATCCCTCCCTGGAGGAGCTGCACGACCTATGGCCATCACGCCAACACGAAGGTCTGTTCTGCAAATTGCCGCCGCCGGTACCGCGGTGGCCGCGCTCCCGGTCGGGGTGCGGGAGCTGGCACATCCGCCAGCTGCCTCGGCCGCAGAGGCTCCGGGCACGGAGTCGGTCGTCACAAGCGTCTGCGAGATGTGCACCGTGCGCTGCCCGATCCTTGTTCGGGTGCGCGACGGCAAGGTCATCCGGATCGAAGGCAACCCCAAGGAGAAGTCGACCCAGGGCGCGATCTGCGCCAGGGGCAACGCCGGGATCTCTCTGCTCTACGACAAGGACCGGGTGCGCACGCCGCTCATTCGGGTGGGCGAGCGCGGTGAGGGCAAGTTCCGGAAGGCAAGCTGGGACGAGGCGTACAAGTACATCGCGGACCGGCTGAAGGCCATCCGACCGGAAGAGCTCGCGGTGGGGCGTCGTCCCAGCGCAAGTGACGCCTTCCTGCTGACCTTCGCGAAGGCGTTCGGGACTCCCAACATCTTCAGCCACGAGTCGTCGTGCCCGCTGGGGCGCAACGTGGCCATGGAGGTCACCCTCGGCACCTCCGGGGCGGCCATCGACTACTCGAAGGTCGACTATCTGGTCTCCTTCGGGCGCAACCACATGGAGACACTCGCGGTCCCCCAGGCGCAGGGCATCATCGCCGGACTGGCCCGTGGCGCGCGCCTCGTCTACCTCGACCCCCGGCGCACCCCGACCTCGACGGCGGCGACGACCTGGCTGCAGCCTCTACCCGGGACCGACCTCGCGTTCGTGTTGGCGATGCTCCAGGTGGTGATCGCCGAGAAGCTGTACGACCAGGACTTCGTCAAGCAGTACACCCTTGGATTCGACCAGCTCGCCGGCGCGGTTGGCGAGTACACCCCGGAGTGGGCAGCAACCAAGACCGGCATCCCCGCCACCACGATCCGCGACGTCGCTCGCGACTTCGGGGCGGCCCGTCCCCGCGCGGTCGCCGACTTCGGCTGGTTCTCCTCGACGTATCTCAACGACTTCCAGCTACGGCGTGCGATCCTGGCCCTGAACGCACTCGTGGGAAACCTCGAGGTGCCGGGCGGTATCTTCTTCATCAAGGGTCTCAAGGGTTACGGCACCGAGCTGGGTGACTGGAAGAAGCCCGCGTTCCCCGCCGTGACGGCTGAACGGGTGGACGGGGCAGGCGTGCCGGGGAAGTACCCGCTCACCCCTGTCAAGGACGGGCTGTGCCAGGTGCTGCCGGAGTCGGTACTCACCGGAAAGCCCTACGCGCTCAAGGCATACATCGCCCACCGTTTCGACCCGCTCGCGGCGATCCCCGACCAGCCACGGATGATCGAGGCCTTCAAGAAGCTCGACCTGCTCGTCAGCGTCGACGTCTACATGAGCGACACCGGTGCCTACGCCGACGTCATCCTGCCGGAGTGCACGTATCTGGAACGCACGGACCCGGTGATGGAGGCCTCTGGTCTCGCGCCGAAGATCCGGCTCCGCCAGCAGGTCGTCCCCCCGCAGGGCGACGCGAAGCCGAGCTGGCAGATCTACCAGGGGCTCGCCAAGGCGGCTGGCCTCGGGGCGTACTTCGCCTACAACGACATCGACGAGATCGTGGCCGCCCAGCTGGTTCCGTTCAAGCTGAGCACCGCGGAGCTGGCCAAGGCAGGGCAGTGGACCCCTCCCGACGCGAAGCCGACCTACCTGCGCAAGACAGACCCCAGGGCACCGGTCAAGCTCAACACGCCCAGCGGCAAGATCGAGCTCTTCTCCGCCGAGCTCGCCAAGCTCGGGTTCGACCCGGTCCCGAGATACACGGCACCACCGGTGCCCCCCAAGGGAACGTTCCAGATGATCCAGGGCAAGTGCGCGGTCCATACCAACAGCGCCACCCAGAACATCCCGGTCCTGCACGAGCTGCGTCCCAGCAACGAGCTGTGGATCCACCCGGTGCCTGCCGGCCGGCTCGGAGTCAAGGACGGTGACGGTGTCGTCGTGCGGGTCGGCAAGCTTGAGCAGCATGGCGTGGCCAAGGTCACCGCCGACATCCTGGAAGGCACCGTGTTCACCTATCACGGTTGGGGCCGGACATCGCCGGGGCTGACCAGGGTCAGGGGCGCCGGGATCGGGCTTAACGCCCTGATGCCGGTCATCACCGATCCAATCAGCGGCTCGCTGGTCATGCGGGAGACCTTCGTCGAGGTGGTGAAGTCATGAGCACAGCAACCAAGACCGGAGTGCGCCACCAGTACGCGTTGGTCGTCGACACCAACAAGTGCATCGGTTGCGAGGCGTGCAGCGTCGCCTGCAGGGTCGAGAACGAGGTGCCCGCAGGCCACTGGCGGTCGAGAATCGTGCCCCCAACGTCGTCGGGCGGCTCGAAGGTGCCGATGAAGTGGTCGTGCATGCATTGCGCCGATGCGCCCTGCGTGCAGGTCTGCCCGACCAAGGCCACCTACCGCCGGTCGGACGGGATCGTCGTCATCGACGCCGCCAGGTGCGTGGGCTGCAAGTACTGCATCGTCGCCTGCCCCTACGGCGCCCGGTACTTCGATGAGAAGGCAGGCCTGCCCGACAAGTGCGACCTGTGCGTCGACCGGCTGGACGCGGGTCTCGCGCCCGCCTGCGTGCAGACCTGCGTCGGACGCGCGCTGGCCCTCGCCGACCTGGCCGACCCGAGCGACGAGGCTGCCGCCCGTATCCGTTCCGGCGAGGCCAAGCCTTTGCACCCTGAGCTCGGCACCAAACCGTCCGTCTACTACGTCGTTGGGAAGTGACCAGCATGGTGTGGGGTTGGCAGATCGCGTGGTACCTCTTCCTCGGAGGGCTGGGTGCGGGAGCGACGCTGACGAGTCTGGTCGCATCCCGTTCCGGCTCGCGCTTCACGACGATCGAGCGGGCAGGCGCGACGTTGGCCGGGCCCGCAGTGGCCTTCGGGACGGCGCTGCTCGTGTTCGACCTCGGAATGGGGCGTCGCGAGCCCTGGCGGCTGGTGTACCTCTACTCCAACTGGCAGTCGCCGATGACCTGGGGCACCTGGATCCTCACGCTGTTCATCCCCATCGCACTTCTGCATGCTCTCGCCGTGACAGGTTCTCTCGCCCCTCGCTGGGAGCGATTCGTCGCACCGGTTCGCCGGGTCTGTGTCCGAGCCCAGATCGCACTGAAGGTGGCTGCGGGAGTGCTCGCGCTGGCCGCCGCGATCTACACCGGTGTGCTGTTGTCGGTGCCGCCGAGCTTCCCCCTGCTGAGTAGCTGGCTGCTGCCGGTGCTGTTCCTCGTCTCAGCCCTGTCGACCGGGTTGTCCGCCGCCGTCGTGGTCGGCCACATCAAGGCCCGTCGCCAACGGATCGAGCTCGACCTGCATCTGTGGGGCCGTATCCACATCGGCTTGGTCGTGGTGGAGCTCGGGGTGCTTCTCGCGTGGCTAGCGGTCGGTTCCGCATCGCCGGCGGGCAGCACGTCGGTCCAGATGCTGGTCTCCGGAACCCTTGCACCAGTCTTCTGGGTCGTGGTGGTCATGGCTGGCCTGGTCGGCCCGGTGCTGGCATTCGTCGTGGAGACGGCGAAACGCGGGCAGAGTCCCCGGCTGGCTCTCGCCGGTGAGGCAGGGGTGCTCGCCGGAGGGCTGGCGCTGAGGTATCTGGTGCTGCTGGCCGCTGTACCGGTGCTCGTCGGACCGGCCCTCTAGGGCACCTATTGTGACGGGCGTGCCTTCCAACATCGCCGTCCTGGTCGATCCCGACGTGCGTGACGTCGGGATCGACCTCGACGGCTTCTTCGCGGCTCTCCGGGGTCTGCAGGCCGGGCCGACGGCGCTGGTGCCAGGGCTTGCCCGCCACCCCGAGCTGCTCACCGGTGCAGTCAAGGGGTCCGGCGCCCGGAAGGCCGTCGTCGTCACGGCGGAGTTCGAGCGTCCCCCGATCTCGGAGCTGCGCATGTGGGGAGAGGCCGGTGGGCTGGCTCCGCTCGGCGTTCGCGTGGTGGCGCTCGACATCCTGAGGTCGAAGCGCAGCCCGGCCGAGCGTTCGACCTACGCCCTGCGCATGGTGCGGGCCGCCGTTGCCGCGCTCGATGCGTCCGGTACCGCGAAGGCTGTCCGCCGCTCGGTCGGGGTCTCGCTGACCCGACGGGGCCTGCTGAGCGGACGAGCGACCACCTGGGTCCCGGTCGTTGAGGTCGACGCCTTTGCCTGCTTTGGGACGCCGCGGTGCGAGCGCTGCGTTGAGGCGTGTCCCGAGGACGCACTGCGGAGCCAGGAAGACGCTGGCGCCCCGCCCGTGCTGGACGCCAGTCGCTGCGGAGGCTGCTCCGCGTGTCTCGACGTCTGCCCCTCGGGCGCGCTGAGCCTTGACGGGCACGAGCCCGGCATCCTCGCCGAGCAAATGCGTGTCCTGCTTCACGGCGGTGACGGTTCGGCTGCACCCTCTCTGGTCATCGCCTGCCGGAGCGCGGTCGAACCGCTGCATCATCTCGGCGAACGAGATGGTCTGGCCGGATGGCTGGTTCTTGAGCTGGCCTGCCTCGGGGGGGTGGGCAGCGCCTGGCACCTTGTTGCTCTGGCAGCCGGTGCGCGTACGGTCCAGCTCCTGCCGTGCGAGCACTGCATGGACCGAGGATCCCTGACGAAAGAGCTGAGCTACACCAGGAGCCTGCTCGCCGCTCTCGGCGACGTGGACGCAGCGCGAAGAGTGGGGGTCCTCCCTTCGCGGGGACCGCGGTTGTGGCGTGCGGTCCGGGCCGCCGACGGGCTCGCAGCGCTGGTCGACGGGGCCGGCGCGGACCTGATGCCCGCACCAGGCGTTGTCGGGACGTCGACCCGGGCTGCGGCGTGGGCTGTTGGCGAGCTCGAAACGGCCATGGGCACTGGGCAGGACCATCAGCTTCGGCCTCGGGTGATCCAGGGGCAGGGCGCGCCCCTGGGAGTGTTGCTGGCTGCCGAGGGGTGCACCGCGTGCGGTGTCTGTGCGCGGAACTGCCCAACGCAGGCACTGAGCCTGCGTGCTGGCGTGGGAGGCACGGAGCTGGTGCTGGATCCTTCAGCCTGCCCCGGTTGCGGAGTGTGCGCAGAGACGTGTCCGGAGGGCATCCTGGACGTCGTGCCCGGAGTCGACCTCGACCTGCTGGCCGGTGGCTGCGTCCCGATCGCCCGAGTGGCTGCGAGCACCTGTCCCGACTGCGGTGAGAGTGTGCCTGCTCTTCCGGCCACCGCCCACCTGAGGTTGCTGCCAGGTGGGCTTGCGATGCGCTGCCCCGGCTGCCGACAGGCAGCTCTCATCGCCTCCGTGTAGTTCAGTAGGTGGCTGCTCAGTAGTAGTAGGGGTACGGC
>PKWT01000095.1:0-14193 GCA_003132125.1 Micrococcales bacterium
CGACCCCAGGTCGCCGGCGGGACCAGGTTGTGGACTCTCGCGATCAGGACGTCCTCGTAGTGCGAACGATCGAAGACACCGATCTGGCCCGGTCGCGGCAGGGCCTTGCGGATCCGCCACAGGAAGGGGTGCTCCAGCTCCTCCCTGGTCGGTGCCTTGAATGCGGTGTAGCGAACACCTTGGGGGTCGACCGAGCCGACGACGTGGCGCATGATGCCGCCCTTTCCCGAGGTGTCCATCCCCTGCACCACCAGGAGGACTGCGGCGTTGCCGCCGGTTATGGCGTCGGCATACAGACGCTCTTGCAGGTCACCAAGCTCTGGGACGGTGGCAGCCATGAGCTCAACCCCCGCGGCCTTGGCACCGTCGAAGCCCGGCGTCGAACGCGGGTCGCAGTCGGCCAGCACGAACCCGGAGCCCGTCGCCAAGGCTTGGGTGAAGGACCCTGGACTGTCGGCTCCCCCGGACCCTCTCTTCGCCTGCCTCTTCGCCTGCTTCTTGCTCTTTGCCATGAGCACGATGGTGACATCACCCCGCCCGGGGCGCGACCTCATCCGACGAATGAGCCTCCGTCGATGGAAGGATTACGCGCATGCGCGTGCTTCTCTGCGAGGACGACCTCGGCCGTTGGGCCCCCGGCCACGACGGGACGATTGACCCGAAGGCGCTGGCGCTCGCCTACGCCTACCCCGAGCTCACCCAAGGTCAGTCCTGGGTCAGGGCCAACTTCATCTCGTCGCTGGATGGCGCGGCAACCGGCGACGACGGGCGGTCTGCCTCCCTCAATACCGGGGCGGACCGCGACGTCTTCGGACTCCTGCGGGCGCTCTCCGACGTGATCCTCGTCGGTGCGGGAACGGCACGCATCGAGGGATACCGGAGGGTTACTGTCCGGCCCCCGTGGCTGGAACATCGAGCCGGCCGACCTGCCCATCCCACCGTGGCGGTCGTCAGCCGCTCCGGCGACATCCCGCCGCAGCTGAGCCAGGCCCGCGACAACTCCGGCGAGGTCTTGTTGGTCACCTGCGAGCGAGCCGGGAATGAGGCGGTCGATCGCGCTCGAGGAACGCTGGGTGAGGCCAACGTGATCGTCGAGGGAGAAGCGAGCGTGGACCTGGCATCGGCACTGGACGCGTTGGCCACTCGTGGGCTGCGCCGCATCCTCTGCGAGGGCGGCCCTCATCTCATGCGCGACCTGACCGCCTCGGGACGGCTCGACGAGCTCTGCCTGACCCTCGCTCCCACGTTGGTCGCCGGTGACCACCCACGTATCACTGCCGGAGCGTCCGTCACCGCAAACCTGTTGCCCCGGCTGCTGATCGAGTCGCAGGGAACCATCCTCGGGCGCTGGTCACGACCCTGAAAGCTAGCCCACCACACGGGCTTGATCAGTAAGAAAGGCACGTACAACGGCATCCCATCGTTCGGGATCCACATTCCATTCCTTGGTATGCCGTGCCTCGTGCCACGGCTCGAAGCGAACCAGGTCAGGACGTTTGGCGGCCAGCGANNCTCGGCGGCTCGGTGCTCCCAGTTGGTCAGAGCCACGTCGATGGGCTCATGCACGCCAACCAAACGACGCGCCCACCTGTGGCCGATCAGCGAACGACTCAGCTTCTCGATCGGTCCGGGGATCTTGTTCAAGGCGCCGTGGTGACGCAGCACGTCTGCCCAGTCGATGACGGGCGCGTCGAGCACCACGGCCCGGACGCGATCCGAGAGCCACGAACGGTCGAGGGTCTGCAGGACGATGGCGCCACCCATCGACCAGCCAAACAGGACGATCTCATGGGCGCCCTCGCCGACGGCATACAGAAGTGCCGCCTCGAGGTCACGCCACTCCGAAAGCCCGAGGCTGTATCTGCCGTCCGAGCTTGCGGGAGCGCCGATGTCGTTGCGGTACATGGGTATCAGGGCGGTGTATCCGAGCTCGTGAAGCACCGGAACAGCACGCAGGCACTCGTCCCGCCGGGCTCCCCTGCCATGAACGAGAATCGCCCAACGACCGTCGGAGCTGTCCGCCGGCGGCACCTCCCAGGCCGCGAGCGTCCCGATCTCTGCGGCTATCTCGACGTCACGCGACGGCAGTCCCAACGCATCACGGGGGTGACCCGCGAAGTAGTACTGGTTCCAACGCGCAGGGCCGATCCGAAGCTCACCTGAGTCAATGCCCTCCAACACCCGCCGGACGCGCCCCGCCGCTTCGTCAACCTCGAGAACTGCGCCCACCCTCGCGTGGCCCCGACCGCCGTCAAGC
Source organism: Micrococcales bacterium (assembly GCA_003132125.1). GTDB lineage: Bacteria > Actinomycetota > Actinomycetes > Actinomycetales > Dermatophilaceae > UBA4719. The sequence continues at coordinate 2,258 of PKWT01000095.1, forward strand.
CAGAGTCCATACCTGCCGGGCTGCCGGGACTCCGGCGTGAGCAGCAAGGTCACACAGTCGTCCTCGATCGCCAGGATCTGGCTGTCGTCGGGTTTGAGCCGGTCAGGCGTCAGCACCCTGCGGGCGAGATACGTTGCCGCGCTGACCGCTCCAGCCGCCGATACGGCGGCAACCGCAGCGCCGGCTGCTGAGGCCACCACCAGGCTCTTTCGGCGAAGCGGACGGAATGGGGACACGCGAGCATCGTCGCAGGTTCACAATGCATTGGTGGACCTTCCCATCGCCCTTCCGGTGACTCCCATGCTGGCCAAGGCCGTCGATGGCGTGCCGGCGCACGACTCGGTCGCGGGAGGACTGTCCTATGAACCCAAGTGGGACGGCTTCCGCTGCATCGTGCTCCGCGATGGCGACGAGGTGCAGCTCGCCAGCCGAGGCTCCAAACCGCTGACCCGGTATTTTCCTGAGCTCGTCGACGCGGTCCGAGAGCATCTGCCTCAGCGCTGTGCGATCGACGCCGAGATCGTCGTCCGCGCCGGCCGGCCGGGCGCAGAACGACTCGACTGGGAGAGCCTGTCCCAGCGGATCCATCCCGCCGACAGCCGAGTCCAGCGTCTCTCCCGCGAGACTCCCGCTGAGCTGGTCTGTTTCGACATCCTGGCCCTCGGCTGCGACGACCTCACCGCCCTGCCCTTCGGCGCCCGCCGCCAGCGCCTGGAGTCCGTATTGACCACGCTGCCTGCCAACACGTCCGTGCACCTGACCAGGTCCACCATCGATGCCGCCACCGCACGAGACTGGTTTGACCGGTTCGAGGGCGCCGGGCTCGACGGTGTCGTTGCCAAGGATCTTGCGGCGCCGTACCAACAGGGCAAGCGAGTCATGCTCAAGATCAAACACGCCCGAACAGCCGAAGCTGTGGTCCTGGGCTACCGAATTCACAAGTCCGGCAACGGTGTTGGCTCACTTCTCCTTGGTCTGTACGACGAGAACGGCAACGTCTACAACGTCGGTGGGATTTCAGCATTCACCGACGCCCGGCGCCTCGAGCTGATCGATGAGCTCGCTCCACTCGTCGTCACCGACGAACAGGGCGATGTGGTGAAGGGCTCGACCGACCGCTCCCGGTTCAGCGGCAACAAGGACATGACCTTTGTCAGGTTGCGTCCGGAACGGGTGGTCGAGGTGAAGTTCGACCAGATGGAGGGCCCACGGTTCCGGCACTCCGTGACTTTCCTGCGCTGGCGCCCGGATCGCGACCCTTCGTCCTGTACTGCGGCTCAGGTGGATCGACCCAAGGGTTACGACCTCGAGGATGTTCTCGAGCGCTGAGAACCCGTGCGCGAATGGTGCGGGTACCAGGAAGATGGTGCTGCTCCCAAGGGGACGGTTCTACTCCCAAGGGGACGGTTCGACCAGGTCATGCCGCGGAGGTCGCACGTCTCCACATCGGGTGCAGAAGACCACCCAGACCCCGCCTCTCTGCTCGCAGGTCAGTGTCCATGGGGTGTTGCACGCGTGGCAGAAAGCGGTCACTGTCCTCGTCCGTTGACGGAACCCGCCGGAGCGCGGCTTAACCGGCTGCGACTGAACCCTCAGTGACTGGTCGGACCGTGACTGAATGCTCATCCCAACATGCTCATACGCGGGTGGGAGAACCGCTAGGCCCAAAAAACGTATTCTCGCCGTATGTCGCACCCCGCCACATGCGCAGAGCGGACTATGGGCGTCAGGGGAGGTCGGGATCGGGACGCTTCCGGCTTGGCTGGACCCTGCGCGGCTCGCCAGGCATCTTCGGGTAGTCCGGAGGAAAGGGCATCTCGCCCAGTCCCCGTTCGTGGACGTCCACATCCCACAAAGCCATCGCACGGGCTACATCCCCGACTGCCTCAGTCATGCCAAACCAGGCGTCACCCTGAGCGGCCAGGATGCCGGGGACCGTCCGCACCGTGAAATCCCGAGCTGACACCTCACCAAGCTCCTCCCACGGGACCGGCATGGACACCGGCGCACCCGGCAGAGGTCGAGGGCTGTAGGCCGAGGCGATGGTGCGGTCACGGTTGGCCTGGTTGAAGTCCACGAAGACCTTCTGGCCGCGTTCTTCTTTCCACCAGGCAGTGCTGACCTCGTCCGGCATACGGCGCTCCAGCTCGCGCGCAATCCCGATGACTCCGTGACGCACATCCAGGAACTCGTGCGTGGGGTGGACCCGCACATAGACGTGTACCCCGCGGTTTCCGGACGTTTTCGCCCAACCGGTGAGCCCGATCTCCGCCAGCAGGTCCTTCAGCGCGTATGCCGCCCGCACGGCGTCCGCAAAGTCCGTTCCAGGTTGGGGGTCGAGGTCGATCCGCAGCTCGTCGGGGTTGTCGTTGTTGGCGGTTCGGACCGGCCACGGGTGGAAGGTCACCGTATTCATCTGCACGGCCCAGACGGCCGTGGCGATCTCGTCGATAACCAGCTGCGGGTGGCTTCGGCCCGAGGGATAGGTGCACATCACCGATCGCGCCCACTCCGGAACCCCCCGCGGGGGGTTCTTGGAGAAGAACTCCTCACCCTCTATGCCGTTGGGAAAACGCTGCAGGGTGATCGGCCGATCGCCGAGCGCACGCATCATCGCGTCAGCGACGACCACGGTGTACTCGGCGAGCTCGAGTTTCGTGATCTCGGTACTGCCGATGTCATTGCTGGCCGGCCAGATCGCCCGGTCCGGGTTGGAGATCCGGATATCACGGACGACCCTTTCAGGCGCTGGAACCTGAAGGACTGTCGCGCTGCTCGCCATGAACGCGAGCCTATCCGCCATCCTCAGGAGCGAATTGGTCATGCGTTGGTATGGGTTGCGACCAACACCCTCCAAACGTCATAAAGGGGGCATACGTTCGGCGAGGGTCGCGGACCCCATCAGACCCACCTCCCGGAAAGGCAGTCAATGTCGGCCTTCAATCTCCGAACGTGCGCAGCTGTCATCGCACCCGTTCTCGCCGTGAGCGGTGCGCTGTTCGCCGCCTCCCCTGCGCAGGCGGTCTCCGCCAACGTCGTGATCTCCGAGGTCTATGGCGGCGGTGGCAACAGCGGCGCCACCTGGAAGAACGACTTCGTCGAGCTCTACAACCGCTCGGACGCCGCCGTGGATGTCTCCGGCTGGGTCGTCCAGTACTACTCCGCGGCTGGCACNNCCAACACCGCAACCCTGACTGGCTCAGTGGCGCCGAAGCACACCTATCTCGTCCAGATGGGCGCAGGCGCCAACCTCCTCGCCACGCCCCTGCCGACGCCCGACGCGATCGGTGCTGCAGCGATGAGCGGCACCAACGGCCGCATCGACCTTCGTCTGGCGGACACCACCACCGTCGTCGACCGGGTCGGGTACGGCACCGCGACCACCTTCGAGGGCAGCACCGCCCCGGGCCTCAGCAACACCACCTCGGCCACCCGAAACAGCCCCTGCGTCGACACCGACGTCAACGCCACGGACTTCCGCGCCACCGAGCCGACGCCTGAGAACAGCACCGTCGACAAGCCGGGCTGCGCCGTCACCCCGCCCGTCGACGAGCCCGAGACGATCGCGCAGATCCAGGGCACGAGCCACACCTCGCCATACGACGGCAAGCAGGTCAACGGGGTCCTCGGAGTCGTGACCGCGGTCGGTCCCAACGGCTACTGGCTCCAGAGCACGACCCCAGACAGCGACATCGCCACAAGCGAGGGGCTCTTCGTCTATACCAACAAGGCTCCCATCACCGTCGCCGTCGGCGACAACGTGAGCGTGGACGGCTCGATCGCCGAGTACCGCCCCGGCGGAGGCGCCAACCTGACCACCACCGAGCTGACCGGTCCGAAGGTCACCGCCCTGAGCTCTGGCAACACCTTGCCCACCCCGGTGGTGCTCGGCGTCGACCGCATCGCGCCGCAGCAGGTCATCGAGGAAGGAATCCCCCTCGACCCCCTCTTTCCCAACAACGTCGAGTACTCGCAGGCGCTCTTCCGTCCCACCACCGACGCGATCGACTTCTATGAGTCCCTCGAGGGCATGCGCGCCACAGTTCGTGACGCCAAGGTCGTGGGCTCCACGAAGTCCTTCGGTGAGATGACGGTTATCCCCGGCCAGAACGTTGAGGCCATCAGCACACCCCGTGGCGGAGTTCTCTACTCCGGCTACGACCACCCCAACGCGATGCGGGTGCAGCTCGACGACGCGCTTCTGCCATACGGCGCAATGCCGATGGCCAGCGTCGGCGACTCGATCCCCGGCGACACCGTCGGCGTCATCGACTACTCGTTCAACAACCCCAAGCTTGAGGTCATCGAGCCGCCGGTGCTGACCCTTGGCGGACTGCAGCGCGAGATCACCAAGAAGCAGTCCAACAACCAGCTGGCCGTGTCGACCTTCAACGTCGAGAATCTTGCCCCCAGCGACCAGCAGATCAAGTTCGACCGCCTCGCCGGTCAGGTCGTCAACAACCTGAAGAGCCCGGACATCCTGGCGCTGGAGGAGATCCAGGACAACAGTGGCGCAGACGATGACGGCACGGTCGACTCGACCCAGACCACGGACAAGCTGATCGCTGCCATCACGGCCGCGGGAGGTCCCGCCTACACCGCACGCTGGGTCAACCCCCAGGACAAGACCGACGGCGGCAATCCCAGCGCCAACATCCGCCAGGTCTTCTTCTACCGTGCTGACCGCGAGGTCGGCTTCGCCCAAGCTCCCGCGGGCGACGCCACCACGGCCGAGACCCTGGGGATCATTCACGGCAAGCCGCACCTGACCCTGAACCCCGGTCGAATCACCCCCACCAACGCGGCTTGGCAGGACTCCCGCAAGCCACTGGTCGGGGAGTTCACCTTCCGTGGGAAGACGGTCTTTGTGATCGCCAACCACTTCAGCTCCAAAGGCGGCGACGACCCGCTCTTCGGTAAGTGGCAGCAGCCAGTGCGTTTCTCGGAGGACGCGCGCCATCTGCAGGCCACTGAGATCAGGTCGTTCCTCGACCTGATCCTGGCCGCTGACAAGAACGCGAACGTGGTGGTGCTCGGTGACATCAACGACTTCGAGTTCAGCGAGACCGTCGACATCATGGTCGGCTCCGGCGCCAACGCGATCGTCGACCTGCCACGCAGGTTGCCGGTGAACGAGCGTTACTCCTACGTATATGAGGGCAACAGCCAGGTGCTCGACCAGATCCTGATCAGCAAGGCGCTGACAGTTGCTCCTCCCGGCGCCAAGTACCGGGCGTACGACTACGACATCGTGCACACCAACTCGGAGTTCTATGACCAGGACTCCGACCACGACCCGCAGGTCGTGCGGCTCGCCATCCGTGGTGGCAAGGGCTGACCAGCCGGAAGCCGCAGGCCTGACTGACGACACGACAACGTTTCGGCACGACGACGACGCCCCGCCGGGAACGTTTCCGGCGGGGCGTTGTTGTTTAGATCGTGAAGTTGTTTTCAGCCCTGCGTAGGAGGACCCCGATGAGCGACGGCCGCGCCTATCCCCTGACCAAGACCGACGAACAGTGGCGTGCGGAGCTGACCCCGGCCGAGTACCAGGTGCTGCGTCAGGCCGGCACCGAGCGGCCGGGTGTCGGTGAGTACACGGACACCAGAACCGAGGGTGTGTACTCGTGTCGAGCCTGCGGCACCGAGCTGTTCCGCAGCGACACCAAGTTCGACAGCCATTGCGGCTGGCCGTCCTTCTATACCCCGCTGGCCGAAGACCGGGTCGAGTACCTCGAGGACCACACCATGGGCGCGAAACGGGTGGAAGTTCGTTGTGCCAACTGCGGATCGCACCTGGGTCACGTCTTCGAGGGTGAGGGCTACGACGTCCCGACGGACCAGCGCTACTGCATCAACTCGATCTCACTCAAGCTCTATACGTCAGAAGGCGCGGAATAGGGCGAGGACCCCGCCATCCCGGTTTACTGTTCATCGAACGTCCAACGAGCGCAGTAAGAGGGGTCCGTCTTGGCCAGTCTGGCACTCTGGTGCTTCCGTCATCGTCGCACCGTCGTGATCGGCTGGCTGGCGGTCATCGCGGTGCTCATGGGAGTCACTGCAAGCATCGGCACCGCATATTCCGACAGCTTTACGTTGCCCGGTACCGAGTCGACCAAGGCACTGAGCCTGTTGAGCTCGGCCTTCCCCGCGCAGGCCGGCGACTCCGACACGATCGTCGTGCACGTCAGGACCGGAAACGTCCACGACCCAGCCGTCCAGTCCACGGTCTCCTCGATGCTCGACCGGGTGGCCACGTCGTCGTCGGTGGCCGCGGTCGCCAGCCCGTACGCCGCGGCTGGCGCGGCGCAGGTGAGCAAGGACGGACGCACGGCATACGCGAACGTGCACTTTGCCAAACAGGCGCACGAACTTCCCAAGGCCGACGTCCAGCACGTCATCGACCTGGCCCAGTCGGCTCGCTCGGCCGTCCTCGACGTCGAGCTGGGCGGCAACGCGATCAAACAGATTGAACAGACCCCTCCCTCAAACAGCACGATGCTCGGTTTGGCCGCCGCCGCAATCATCTTGTTCATCGCATTCGGGTCGCTGTTCGCGATGGCCCTACCACTGGTCACCGCCATGGTGGCCCTGGGCAGCGGCCTGCTAGCCGTCGGCCTGCTCTCCCACGTGGTCGGCATCGGGACGGTCGGGCCGACGCTCGCCGCGCTGATCGGCCTGGGCGTCGGCATCGACTACGCGTTGTTCATCGTCACCAGGCATCGCGCGGGCATCTTGGGCGGTCTCACGCCAGAGGACGCCGCCGTCCGCGCCCTGGACACGTCCGGTCGTGCAGTCCTGTTCGCCGGCGGGACGGTTTGCGTCGCCCTACTGGGACTGCTGGTGCTCCGCCTCAGCTTCCTGTCTGGGCTGGCGGTTCCCGCTGCGCTGACCGTGGTCTTCACCGTCGCCGCCGCCACGACGTTTCTTCCTGCACTGCTGGGCTTCCTCGGCCCGCGTGTGCTCGGACGCAAGGAACGCCGCCGACTAGCAGAGGAAGGACCCCATGAGCCACATGCAGCGGGGTTCTGGGCTCGGTGGGCAGCACTGGTCGAGCGGCGGCCCAAGCCGTTGGCAGTCGCCGCAACCGTGATCATGCTCGTGTTGATGCTGCCGATGCTCTCGCTTCGACTCGGCTCCTCCGACTCCGGCAACGATCCTGCCGGAAGCTCCAGCCGCAAGGCATACGACCTGATGGCACAAGGCTTCGGTCCTGGCTTCAACGGGCCCTTGCAACTGGTGGCCGAGGTAAAGTCCCCCGCCGACGCCACAGCACTCACAGCATTGGCCGGCACACTGCGCAGCGAGCCCGGGATCGCCTCGGTCACACCCTTCCCAACAGCGCCCGGAGCCAAGCTGGGCATCGTCCAGGTGGTCCCGACAACCTCGCCCCAGGACGCGGCAACAAGCGACCTCATCCAGCACCTGCGGAACTCGGTGATCCCGGCGGCCGAACAGGGGACGTCGTTGCGCGTCTACGTCGGCGGGACGACGGCGATCTTCGACGACTTCGCCAACGTCCTCACCTCCAAGCTCCCCCTGTTCCTCGGCGTCATCGTCCTGCTCGGGTTCCTCCTGCTGATGCTGGCTTTCAGAAGCCTCCTGGTGCCAGCGACCGCGGCCCTGATGAACCTGCTCGCCGCGGGCGCGTCGTTCGGCGTCGTCACCGCGGTCTTCCAGCTGGGTTGGGGCACTGACCTGCTCGGGCTCGGCAAGGCGGGTCCGATCGAGGCGTTCCTGCCCGTGATCATGCTGGCGATCCTTTTCGGGCTCTCGATGGACTACCAGGTATTCCTGGTGAGCAGGATGCACGAGGAGTGGGTGCACACCGGAGACAACCGACTCTCGGTCAGCCGGGGTCAGGCCACAACAGGCAAGGTCATCACAGCGGCCGCGGCAATCATGATCTTCGTCTTCCTGGGCTTCGCCTTCGGCGCCCAGCGAGTCATCGCGGAGTTCGGCATTGGGCTTTCGTCAGCCGTGTTGCTCGACGCCTTCATCGTGCGCACGGTGCTCGTCCCGGCGATGATGCATATCTTCGGGGACGCCAACTGGTGGCTGCCCACGTGGGCGGATCGACTACTCCCCCACCTCTCCGTCGACCCGGTGGACGAGCCAGAAGCCCGCCTTAGCCCGAGCTAGTCCCCGAGGGTCGATCCCCATGACCGCTCGGGATGTCGCCTGCCGTCACTAGGTTTGATGCCATGACGACCCCAGACGCAGACCAGTTCCGAACCGACCCGCCCCGCGTCGCCGACGAGCGCGACATGTATCAGGCGTGGCTGGACTTCCATCGGGGAACCTTGCTGTGGAAGTGCGCCGGGTTGACCGACGCACAGCTCAAGAATGCCTCGGTCAGTCCGTCAAGCTTGACGCTGCTCGGGTTGTTGCGACACATGGCCGAGGTGGAGCGAGTGTGGTTCCGCACCCGGGCGGCGGGGCTCGACCTGCCCGATGTGTACTGCTCCGATGACGACCAGGACGGCGACTTCGACAACGTCGCGGACGCCGATGTCCCTGAGGCGTTCGCGACGTTCAAGGCCGAGTGCCTGGCCGCTGATGACGCCGCCCGCACGAAGTCCCTCGACGACACCTTTGTCGGCAGGAACGGCCCGATCTCGTTGCGGTGGGTCTATGTCCACATGATTGAGGAGTACGCCCGGCACAACGGACACGCCGATCTGCTCCGCGAGCGCATAGACGGCAGCACCGGCGACTGACCAGGCTCAGCTCAGTCAGCTCAGGCGACGCAGCGAATCCGCCGCGAGGTAGCCAGCGCGGGGGACGTCAGGGCAGGGAGTCGACCAGCGCCGCAACCTCGACCCGCGGGCCGGTGTAGAACGGCACCTCTTCGCGCACGTGTCGGCGTGTCTCGGAGCCCCTCAGATGACGCATGAGGTCGACGATGCGGGTCAGGTCGTCAGCCTCGAATGCCAGGATCCACTCATAGTCGCCCAACGCGAAGGACGCGATCGTGTTCGCGCGCACGTCTGGATAGTCCCGCGCCATCTGCCCGTGCTCCGACAGGAGGTTACGACGCTCGGTGTTGTCCAGGAGGTACCACTCGTAGGAACGCACGAACGGGTACACGCAGATGAAGTCTTTCGGGTCTTCGTCGGCCATGAACGCCGGGATGTGGCCCCTGTTGAACTCCGCCGGACGGTGCAGGGCGGCCACCGACCACACCGGCTCCAGGTGGGCGCCGAGCTCGGTGCGACGGAGCCGGTGATACGCCGTCTGCACGGTGCGGACGTCCTCGGCGTGCCACCAGATCATGAAGTCGGCATCCGCCCGCAGGCCGGCGACGTCATAGACCCCGCGCACCACCACGCCCTGCTCGGCTATGTCGGCAAACAGCGCCTCAACCTCCGCTGCGACCTTTGCGCGATCCTCGGGCAAGGGGCTCGTGACCTTGAACACCGACCACATCGCATAACGGGTGCTGTCGTTGATCTCGCGGATCTGGCTGGCTGAAGGCTTCGGGCTCATCTGGTCATTCTTACTCATTGCTGCCCGACAACCTGACCGTCTCCCGTGTGCGTCCGAACCCCGCTGGGGCGCCCCCGGCCGCTCTTCGTCCCCGTGACCGAATCGACACCGCCAGGAATGGAACGAACGGGGCCGTCGGCCGCTCCAACGGGAATACCGTCCGAACAGCAATCGTCCTCCGGAGGTCTGCCATGAAGATCACGTTCCCCCTCAGCAAGTCCCGCAGCCACTCCCGTCATGCTCATGGAACGGGGCCGCATCTCCCGGGCGGAAAGGTGATCGCCGCGGGTGCGCTCACCGCCCTGTTGCTCGCGGGCTGCAGCGGCGGCTCGACCAGCAGCAGCAATGGCGCAGCAGTGAGCGGCGGCGTGATGGCAAGGGACAGCGCCCAGTTCGGCGCGCCCGAGGCCAAGTCCGGCGCGGTGGCACCAGGTGCCCCGGCCGATGCGTCCAAGCCCGGGTCGGCCGTGGTCAGCGTCGGGCCCAAGCTGACAAAGAGCGCGAGTCTGGACCTCAGGGTCAAGGACATCAGCGTCGCCGCGGCTCAGGTGCGCAGCATCGCGACGGGGCTTCAGGCCCAGGTGCTCAGTGAACAGATCGGAACCGGAGGCCCGGGCAACCCGGTGCCCCTATCCGGCAACGGAGGGTCCTCCAGCCAACCCGGTGACGGGTTTGGTTTCGGCACCCTGACCTTGTCGGTGCCGGCGGACAAGCTGGATACGGCGCTCGACCAGCTCGGCAAGATCGGCACTGTATTGACTCGCAACACGTCCTCACAGGACGTCACCTCGCAGTACGTCGACACCGAGAGCCGCCTGAAGACGATGCGTGCCAGCGTCGACCGAGTGCGCGCGTTGATGGTCCAGGCCAAGGACCTCGGTCAGGTCGTCGCCCTGGAGAGCGAGATGAGTCGGCGAGAGGCAGACCTGGAGTCGTTGGAGTCGCAGCTCGCCTCACTCAAGGACAGCGTCGACCGCTCGACGTTGGCGGTTTCGCTGACGACGCCCGGGAACGAGACCGTGACTGAGAACGGTTTCCTCGCCGGCCTGCGCTCCGGTTGGGACGCCTTCGCTGCCTCGGCCGAGGGGCTGTTCACCGGTGTCGGCGCCGTGCTGCCGTTCGCCGTCTTCTTTGCCCTGGTCGGCTCCCCACTCGTGTGGTGGCTGCGCCGCCGCCGGGCGAACCGGCCGCCGGTCGTTCCTGCACCGGTTGCCCCTGCACNNCCGGGCGGTCCAGAGGCTCCGTGAGAGCTGGTCAGCGCGCGGACACCTCGTGGACCAGCTGGACGACGCGGGTCAGCACTTCAGGGTCGGTCTCCGGCAGAACGCCGTGGCCCAGGTTGAAGATGTGTCCCGGCGCCTGAGCACCCTCGGCCACAATCGATCGCACGGCCTTCTCCAGAGCCGACCACGGAGCGAACAGCAAGGCTGGGTCCAGGTTGCCCTGTACGGCATACCGGTCTCCGAGGCGAGCACGGGCGTCGGCCAGGGACGTGCGGAAGTCCACGCCCACGACATCCGCGCCGGCGGCACCCATCGAGGCCAGCAGCTCGCCGGTGACAGTGCCGAAGTGGATCTTCGGGACGTCAAGATCGGCCACGGCCGCCAGCGCCACCCGCGAGTGCGGCTGGACAAAGGTCTCGTAGTCCGTGCGGGACAGCGCACCCACCCACGAGTCGAACAGCTGCACGACCGATGCCCCGGCCTGCGCCTGAACCCGAAGGAACGCGCCGGCGATCTGTGCCAGACGCCCACACAGCTCATGCCACAGCTCCGGGTCGCCATGCATCATGGCCTTGGTGTGCTCGTGGTTCTTGGACGGCCCACCCTCGATGAGGTATGACGCGAGGGTGAACGGCGCGCCGGCGAAACCGATCAGCGGCGTGGCGCCCAGCTCCGCGAGCACCATCCCCACGGCCTCGGTGATGTACGGGACGTGCTCCGGCGTCAGCTCCGGAATACGGTCCAGGTCGGCGTGCGTGCGGAACGGTTGGGCGACCACCGGCCCCACCCCCGGGACGATGTCGAGGTCGACGCCGACTGCGGCCAGCGGCACCACGATGTCGCTGAACAGGATCGCCGCGTCAACCCCGTGCCGGCGAACCGGTTGCATCGTGATCTCGGCGACCAGGTCAGGCCGACGGCAGGAGTCGAGCATTCCCACGCCCTCGCGAACCTTGCGGTACTCCGGAAGCGACCGGCCCGCCTGCCGCATGAACCAGACCGGCGTGTGCGACACGCTCTGACGTCGGGCGGCACGGACCAGTGCACTGTCGCGGGGCTTGTTCGGGGAGTTCGTCACGTGCCGATCCTCCCACGGACATGCCGTGCGTCAGACCGCGATGGCAACCACTCCGACCAGGGTGAGTCCGACCCCTATGGCCTGCACGCGGCGCAACCGTTCGTCCAGGAGCAGCCTCGCCCAGAAGAGGGTCGCCACGGGGTACA
>PKWT01000095.1:14198-15568 GCA_003132125.1 Micrococcales bacterium
GAACATGGCCACACTGGTCAGCCGCATGCCCCACAGCGTCTCCAGCAGCGCGTAGCGGGCCCCTCGGTCCAGGCTGAAGAGTGCCACCCCGAAAAACGCTGCGGCGGCAGCAGCCAGGATCACCGGTCGCGGTGGCACAGCCCCGGCCAGCTCGGGCCCTGATGCCAAGGCCGCACCTGTCACCGCGATCGCCATACCGAACCACGCCGTGGTGCTCGGATGCTCTCCGTTGAGCAGTCCCAGAAGGACCGGGACGAGTGCGCCCATGGATGAGATCGGTGCCACGACCCCCATCGTCCCGGAGGCCAGCGCCGTGTAGAAACAGACCAGACCGGCGGCGCCGGCAGCCCCGGCGGCTGCGGACCAGAGCGCGCCGTTACCGCTGAAGGATGCGGCAAGACCCTCGTGTCGCACCAGCAGGATGATGCTCAGCGCGACGAGGGCGAAGGCCTGGGTGACGGCAACCACGGCGGGTGGCGACATGGTCCGGGCCTTGAGCCCCGCGAAGAAGTCCGAGGTGCCCCAAAATGCGCTGGAGAGCAGGGCGAGCAGAGGCAACATCGCTGCACCGTATCCCGGCGTGGTGGAACGCCATCGCGGGACCTGTCGACATAGGCTCGAGTGGTGGGCACTCATAGCGTCCCCGGCGAGAATCCCGCCGAATTCACTCAGGCCCTGCGGGCCCTGCGCGAGGTCCAGCTGCGCCCCGAGGTCCGCGTCGAAGAGGTCCCGGCCCCCAGCAGGATCGCCCCGTATGCCGTGGCCCTGACCGCGGAGGTCGTCACCGCCGGACTTCCCGCCGAGGATGACGAGCTCGCCTCTGGGCGCTTTGTCCTGCTGCACGACCCGTCCGCGCCTGAGCCGTGGGACGGGGTCTGGCGCGTGGTCACCTTCGCCCGCGCTGAGCTCGAGCCCGAGCTGGCCAACGACCCGATGCTCGGCGGCGTCGGCTGGTCATGGCTGATGGACGCGCTCAAAACGCGCGACGCCCCCTATACCGCCGAGGGTGGCACGGTCACCCGCGTCGTGTCCGAGAGCTTCGCCGCCCTGGGCGAACGCAAAGCCACGGTGGAGATGGAGATCCGTGCGTCCTGGACCCCGACCGGCCCCGACCTCGGTGTCCATCTGCAGGTCTGGTCCGATCTGCTGTGCATGATCGCCGGCCTGCCGCCATTGCCCGAGGGCGTCGTGGCGCTACCGGGACGGCGCCGCTGAACAACAGCAAGTGCTACCGACCAACGCTCTTGGCCCGCAGGTCAAATAGTCCCTGCGCAATGCACGTCAAATAGATTGGCCCCGTGAATACCGGACCCAGCGCCTTCCCTGAGCCATCCGACTCGTCGGTGGGCGCCACCGAGCACGATGCCGAC
>PKWT01000303.1 GCA_003132125.1 Micrococcales bacterium
CGAAGGCGGCGAGGGAGTTTTCTGGCGCACGCGCGGCGCCCCGCGGTGGACGTAAACACGGATCGGAACCCTCGCCATAGATCATGAGTCAGGGGTGGTCCACTCGGTGCGCTCACCATCACCAAACTGGCTGTCATTGAATGAAGTTCACCCAGCTTCACCTTCCGCCCATCGGTGAGCCAGACAGTTACCGAGTCGATCGCGCCGCGTGGAGGTCCTCTGGATGTCGGAGCCCAGGGCGTGCAGCCAGCGAAGTTCAATGTCACCGACGAAGTTCGCCGGAACGCCACCCTGGGCCGTTGTGTCGTGGTACTGAGGTACTGAGGTACTGAGACTCAATACCGTTCAGTTAGTGCGGATGGGTATTGGGTTCCGCCAGTCCGCGGGTTCGTGTCTCTCGTAGGAGCTGACGGCCCCGTCGCGATGGTGCAGCAGCCACCAGCCGCCCTTCTTGACCGTTGTCTCGGACGGCGGCCTGATGTCGGAGCCGTGACCCAGAGCGCTCAGGAGACCGGTGATGACTCGTTGCCCTCCACAGACGACCAGAGCCTGGCTGGCGGAGGCGTCGTGACGGACCCGGTCCGCGACATGTTTTTCGTTTCCTGCGAAGCCTTCGCGGGTCAGCTGGGCCTCGCGGTGCACGGTCAGACCGGTGGTCGCGGCGAAGGGGGCGAGCATGTCGACGCAGGCAGGCAGGTCGGCGCTGAGCAGGTCGGTGATCCCGAGCCCCGCAAGGACTGGGACCAGGGATGCGGCCTGGGCACGCCCTGACCGGTTGAGTTCGTGCGTTTCGGGTCGATTCCTGGGGCGCCGTGGGGGCGCCGTGGTCGCTCCGTGGCGGACCAGCAGCAGCGGTTCGGTGTCCCTGCGCGTGCGCGTGAACGTGTCGAGAACGGCGTGGTCGGATGCAGTGGTGAGGCGGCGTGCCTGCTCGAGTGGCAGCCATTCCACCTCGTCGACCTCTTGGCTGGCCAGGAACGATCCCCCGGCGCACCTCATCGACCAGTAGGTCACGACCTTGTTCGCCGAGCGGCCGCCGGAGGTGACGCGGTAGCGCACGGTGGTCAGGTGGGGACCGATACGGGGGTGGTATCCCGTCTCCTCGGTCACCTCTCGAAGAGCTGTGACCAGCAGGTGCTCGCCGGCCTTGGCCTTACCCTTCGGCAGCGACCAGTCGTTGTACTTTGGCCGGTGCACCAAGGCCACTTCCGGGTCGGAAGGATCGCGGCGCCACAGAACTCCGCCGGCGGCGAGCACCGTGGCCCGGCTCACGTCGGGCGCACCTCCGCCCACAGCTGCTCGTAGCACAGCGCCGCCCGGCTGGTCGGAGCGAATGCGGGAACGGGTGCCCGGCGCTCGGCCATCTGCTCGATGATCGAGAGCGCCGGGATCACCGTGTCCGCCACGCGCGTGCCGTCGCGGGGGATCGCGTCGATCACGTCTCTGTGCATGCGCTTGCGTCGGTCGGCCATGGAGAAGAAGCCGACCACCTCTGGTCGGCTGCCCTGCGAGTCGGCTACGAAGCGGATCAGTTGCTCAAATGTGCGCAGAGACAGGGTCGCCGGGATCAGCGGCACCAGGAGGGTGTCGGAGGCGTGCAGGACGTTCTCGGACACCAGCGAGATGCTGGGCGGGCAGTCTAGAAAGACCACGTCGTAGTCGTCGGCGACGCTGTCCAGCAGCTGGCCTAGCCGCCGCGTCCGCTTCTTGGTCTCGTCGAGGTCGAGGTCCATGTTGCGGTAGCTGAAGTCGGCAGGCAGCAGGTCCAGGTTGTCGAAGTCGGTTGCCTTCAGTGCCGCCTCGAGCGGTCGCTTGCGACTCACCAGGGCATGACCGCCGCCCTTGACCCGCGCTTGCACCCGGAACAGATACGTGGCGGCGGCCTGCGGATCGAGGTCCCACAACAGAGTCCGCCGCCCCTCGCGGGCGGACAGGTAGGCCAAGTTCACCGCTGTTGACGTCTTGCCGACGCCACCCTTGATGTTGTACATCGCGAGGACCCTCACGGTCGACCCCCGAGTCGGTGCATCATCCGTTGGCTTGCGGGGCGCGCGAACCGCGCGAACGCGCCGTCGAACTCCTCGCGGGCCCTGTGCTGCTCGGCGTCGAGGTGCGCGATCAGCTCGCCCATCGCCAGCACCGTCCCCGCGGACGTCCCGGCGGCCATCATCTCCTCGGCGAACCCGCGTAGTGCCTGGCGCTGCACTTCGGAGTCCTGGAAACGACCCAGGACGTCTTGCAAGCCCTTGAGGTCGGTGACCGCACGCTTGCGCGGAACCTCGGGTACCACCGGCGCGAACACCTCGAGGGCGTAACGCAGGTCCTTGCACCGCTTGCGCAACTGATGCAGGTCCTCAGCTGGCGAGTCGCCGGAGATGGCGACGCCGCCGCGCGCGACGCGCTGGTATGCCCCAGAGATGCTGCGGTCGGCCAACAGACCGGCCGACAGGTGTTCTTGATCTGCGTCATCTCGCGTGTCCGCGAGCTGTGCTAACTCCTTCTCCCACTCGGTGACCAGCCGCCCGAAGCTGACGGACCTCAGCCGGCGTTCCAGAGTGCGGCGTTGAGCCGTGCGCCGGCGCCGTAGATGTGCCGCCAGGGGTTCCAGGTCTGCGGGATCGGCCGCCACCAGCCAGCCCCTCATCGTAGGTAGGTCCAGCTCGTAGACGTCCAGGTCCCGGACCGGTGTCGTCATGTCGCCCAGCCCCTTGAAAGCCGGTTCCCAACGGCTTCGCATCACCTCGGGCAGTGCCGGACGCCCCAGTTTGAGGGTCGCCCGGGTGCGTCGCACTGCGACTCGGAAGTCGTGCAGAAACTCGATGTCAACGTCGTCGAGTAGGCCGGGAAGGTTCTTGCGGATCGCTGCGAGAAAGTCGCCCAGCGCCGCCGTCAGAAGCACGCTTGCGGGCACCTCGCGGTCCGTGCGGGACATTGGTGCTACAAGGGTGGGCTCGTTGTCCTCGCTGTCCTGGACCGCATGAAGGCCGAGACCGTCCAGGAGCCGAGCGGCTCGTCGTGCCTGGTTGTCGTAGCCACGCAGCGTTCGGACCGAGACCCGGGCCGGTGCGGCGGCCGCAGAAGCCGGTTCGTCCAGCTCGACCCGAGCCACGGTCTTCCCGTCCTGGTTGTGAAGCTCTAGACGCCGCAGCCGGCGCGTTTCGTCGGAGGTCACCATCAAAGCGCGGATGCCGGTCACGGGAGCGATCGCCTCCCGGAGAGGACCCGTGGGCAGAACCTCGGCCAGCGCCGGCCATTGCAGGCCCGTCACAGGCACCGCCACCGTCGTCGCTCCGCCGGCTCGACGGAGGATGAGCATCTCCCCGGCGGCCAATCTCTGGTGCTCCAGCGTGAGACCGGCCGCGCGCAACCGCCGGTCGAAAGTATCGAGTTGGGCGCGGCGGACGCACTGCTTCGGCCCGGTGAACACGGTGTACTGGCTGGAGAGAGCGGCTACTATCGCCTCGAGCTCGAGGCGGCCCTCGTCGGCTGCCTGCAGAGTTCGGGTCGCGCTGGTCATGGTGACGTCAACATAGCCTCCGCAAGTGAACGCCAGCCGTTGACGCGGCCGACTCCTGTTTGAATCTGCGTCACTGCGTGTTCACCCGTATGACGGGCCGGTAGGGACGCCGACACGCCTATGCGTCGAGCGTTCTTCGATAGGCCTGGACCGCATTTCCCACCGTTGGGAAGAACCAACCGGACCAGAGTCTTGACCTCCACTAACGATGCCGCAGAAACAACGACGATGGCGGTGAGCGTGCTGGACGGCAAGTGCGCCGGGAGACCAGGTGCCAACAACATAAACACGATCAGCAGCCCCGCTGCCACGACACCTACCAGCTGCGTTCGCGCGCCGGCCTGGACGGCCACGAGAGTCTTCCGGGTATGGTGCCCGATAACCACCGTTTCCGGGCCGTTCCAGCCCGACACGCCCAGCGGGTCGAGTACTGAGACTCGTGTCCAGAACCGATGAGTCGGTCGGTTGTGAACGTGAACAGCAAGCCCGATGCGGTCGATGGAGGCCAGCTGTGACTAGGTCTGCCCTAGTCGCGCCTGCAGCTCGTCGCGGACGTACCGCGTCACGAGTAGGGGGACGAACGAGCGGACGGTGGCGTGGGCGAACCGTGCTGCCACCTGGTCGAAACACTCGTCCACCACACGCGGATCGAGGCAGTCGTCGTACTCCTGGTGGAAGAAGACCGCGACAGCGTGCAGGTCCGCGTGGATCTCGGGGCGGGTGCCAGAATCTGCGAGGCTGGCCATGCCCCAACTCTCTCGTATGTTACTGAGTGGACGTCAAGTGAACGTCACGTGAACTATTTGACGCCTCCTGCCAGTTGTCGTCGACGGGCTGTCGTCACCCGATCCTCGATGTCGCCGTTGTACTGGATCTTCGCGGCGAGTCCGAGCCGATCATCTCATCGGGTCCAGCGCCGAGCCTTCGTGGTTGACGCCTTACGCAGCGCGGGCCCGTAGGCGCGGCGTGCATCGTTGGCGCGGGCACCCTCCTGGGCGTACAACAGCCCGAAGGTGAACCCGTTCTCACCGGACTCCTGGGCGGCCACGGCGAGCTCGCTCAGTAGGGCCCGCGCGGCCACGCTGTCCTGGTGCTCACCAAGAACGTCCTGCAGCGCCTCCATCCGATTGGCCAGTCGCCTGGCTGGTTTGCCGGACACGGGGACGGCCGATTCGGCGGCGTACCGGGCCCGTTTCGCGCTCTTGCGGACCTCGTGCAGCCGTTGGTCGCGCACCTGCGGCGTACGGTCGTCGGCGACGGCGCGGGCGGCCCGGTCGACCCGGTCGGCGGCGCGGCCGACCAGGGCGGGTAGCTGCGTGTTAGCCGGCTTGCCCGCGCGGGCGGTCAACGGCGGGTCGGCCAGGAGAGTGTCGAGGGCGTCTAGCAACC
>PKWT01000345.1 GCA_003132125.1 Micrococcales bacterium
CGGTCGAGGGCGCCAACGGCGCTGGGCGTCCCCTGGCCCAGCGGCTGCTCGAGGCTGGCGAGCAGGTCGTCGACGTCCCGGCGAAACTCGCCGCCAGGGTTCGACTCTTCGACACCGGTCACAACCGCAAGACCGACGCTCTCGACGCGCACTCGATCGCCATCGTCGCGGTGCGAACCACGACCTTGCGGGTCCTGCATGTCGATGGGGAACTAGAGGCGCTGCGGATGCTCACCGACCGCCGCGAAGCGCTGACCCGGCGCCGGGTCCAGACCGTCAACCGGCTCCAAGCCTTGCTCGCCGAGCTGCTGCCCGGTCAGGCGAAGAAGGACATCACCCCGCTGCAGGCCAAGGGGATGCTCGCCAGCGTCCGTCCCCGCGACGTCGCAGGCAAGACCCGGCGCAGCATCGCCGCCGAAGAGCTGGCTGAGCTGGTCGCGGTCGACGCGAAGATCAAGAAGGCCACCGCCGAACTCAAATCAATCGTCCTCGCCCGCGGCTCACACTTGATGGACCTCCACGGCGTCGGACCGGTCGTGGCCGCCGGAGTCCTGGCCGACGTCGGTGACATATCCAGGTTCGCTGACCGCAACCGCTTCGCGTCATGGCCCGGCACGGCACCACTGGCCGCGTCCTCCGGTGAGCAGAACCGGCACCGGCTCTCCCGAGCGGGGAACCGACGGATGAACCACATGATCCATATCGCCGCAGTTACCCAGCTCCGTCTCGATACCGAGGGTAGGACCTACTACCGACGCAAGCGCGCTGAGGGCAAGAAGCCGATGGAGGCGATGCGGTGTCTCAAACGCAGGATCTCCGACGGCATCTATCGCCAGCTGATCGCCGACCAACAGCGTCCTGGTGCTGCGAAGCGTGGAGCGGGTCCGGGAGAGCACTGCGGGGCGTCTCAAGAATCCAGCGCGGTCGACCTACCCCCGCACATCGACACTTCGGATCAGCCACTTCCCGGACCCGCAACAACGACGCTACGCCCGGCATCGGCGCCTCGGAAGACCAACCGCACAAGGAACCTCCAAACGACCGGTTGACAACAGAAGGGAGCCGGAATGACGCTCGCTGTACAGGGTGCTATGGGATTCGTCGCACTCGCGCAACGCGCTGTCATCGACAGGAAGATCGACCGCAACCCTTGGACGACCGGACTCACCCACACGTGACTCGCAAAGTCGCAAGATGAATCGCGACGAAAGCTGACCATCCCTTCTCTGCCGAGACTGGCAACCACACGTCGCGCGGACTCAAGGCCTCGGGCTGTCAGCGGTGACATCCCCCGGGCTCGCTGGCGTCAGCGCGGAGACGTCGCCCCCGGGCACATGGTGTATCGCCCACCCCGTAGTCGCTGCGTCGGCGGGATCAGCCCGCCTGGTGGACGCGAAGGGCATTCAGCATGTTCGTCAGCGACGTCAATATCCCGCCGAACCGCACGGGCCTCCCGGGCATTGCCTCCCTGGAGTCCATCGTGGGGGCTCTGCTCACCTTTGGGCTCGTAGCCTCTGTCGCGGGTATCGCCATCTCGGCCATTGCTTGGGCCATCGGCTCGCATTCTGGAAACCCGCATGTCGCAGGCAAGGGCAAGTCCGGAGTGCTGGTCGCGCTGGCGGCGGCCTTCCTGATCGGCGGCGCCACCTTCCTTGTCAACTTCTTCAACGCCCAGGGCGGCCACCTCGCATGAACGCGCTGACTGGGATGTCTGCCGGGAGGAAGTGGGGCGTCGGCAGTACGGTGCTGGCGTTGCTGGCTCTCATCGTCCTTGCGGTCATCTTCACCGGGCATGCGGCGCCGACATCTGCCGGCCACGTGGCAGTAAATGGTTCAAGCCCGACGGCTGCGACGATCCCTCCGACATCAAGCCCGGGGTCGCTGGCAGCGGAACAGCAGTCGGAGCTGGAGCAGAGCATCAACCGACTACGCGCCGTCCCGCCGGTCCAACCAGCAACTTCCGCCCGCTACGCAGCTGTGAGCGCCCAGGCACGGCAGCAGCCCGACCTCTATGCGGCCGCCTTCGTGCGGCAGCTGATGACCCAGGACTACCGCACAGACCGCGAGCAACTGCTGGCTTGGGTGCAGTCGGAGTCGGCTCAGTCCACCGACCCGCTGGTCGTCGGGCTGACCCCGGTCGATCTGCGAGGCAGGATGGCGGTCGCCTCGGTGCAGGACGGTGTCAACGGGCCTGCACCGATGCCAACTCAAAGCGACTGGGTGGATCTGGCTCGACGCCAAGGCCATACGACAGTTCAGATTCAGCGCGTCATCGAACCGGAGCCCTGGGCAAGTGCGGTCGCGGGCGGTCAGATCACCGACCCGGGAGTCACCGCCCGTCAGGTCGACGCCGACGTCACCTTGCACACCACTGACCACGGCAAAGCCACCGCCGAGCACTTCAGCGTCGCTTTGGTGGTCAACCTTGAGGGCCCCCCGGTCCGCACCGGGTACGGGTTCGTTGCGGCGATCACCTACAACGTCGCCGCGGTGAGCTGAAGTTGAGTTGCACCGGACCGAACGCCTTGAACCCGATCTGTCGCATCGGCGAGGTTGCCGCCTCGGCTGCCAATGACGCCTTCTCGAACATCGCTGGCTGGTTCGGCAAGGCCGCGTCGCAAGCGACGACGTGGCTCTGGCAGGAGATCGGGTCGGCAACATCGGTGAACCTCGAGTCTCCACAGCTGGTCACGGATCTGTTCGCTACTTCTGCCATCGCGGTCGTCCTGAGCCTCGCGTTGTTTCTGGTGCAGGTCATCACCTCGGTGCTGCGCCGAGAGCCCGGTGGACTGGGCCGGGCCGTCAAGGGTCTGGTCGTCGCCCTCGTGGCGTCGGTCTTCGCCCTCGCTGTCACGAGAATCCTTCTGGGTGTTGTGGATTCACTCAGTGAAGGCGTTGTCAGCTATGCCATGGGCACCAACATCGCCGGTTTGGGCACCCAGCTCGCGATCGTGAACATCGCCGGGGTGACGAACCCTGCGATTGTCCTGCTGTTCTCGATCATCATCCTCGCGGCCGTGGTTGTGGTCTGGGCCGCGATGATGATCCGCAAGATGATGATCATCATCGCCGCAGTGCTCACCCCGCTGGCCTTCTCAGGCGCGACCGCTGATTTCACCCGCGGTTGGGTCCGTAAGTGGATCGAGTTCATGGCCGCGATGATCGCCTCCAAACTGCTTCTGGTCATCATCTTCATGATCGGGGTGTCCGTCATGGAAGGCGCCGGGCTCAGCGCGCGACCAGGACCGGGACAGCAGCTCACCCAGCTGGCCACGGGCTCGCTCATCCTCCTGCTGGGGGGGTTCGCCCCCTGGGCCGCGATCAAGATGTTCCACTTCACCGGCGACGCCCTGCACTCCGCACACGCCACCGCCGTGCTAGCTCCGAGCGGCGCGCGAACGGTCCTGGCCGCGCCACAGAAGGTCAACGCGATGCACTCCCAGGCTTCTCACGCGGCGGCCAAGTTCAAGGGCGTGGGCGGAGGCATGGCCGATGGCAATCAACCTCCCAAGGAGAGCGCCGACCTCCTCAAGGAGAAGCCCGGACAAGGGGGCAACCCGGGTGGACGCGTCAGCCCTGCCCTTGGCGACAAGGGACAACAAGAGGCGGCAACCGCCAAGCCACTCGCCGCAGGGACCGGCTCCTCGGCAGCGGCCGGTGGATCTGGCGGAGCGGTTGTAGCGGGCGGATCCGTTGCAGCCGCAGCAGTTGTCGCTCCCGTGGTTGTCGCCGCCGCGACCGTGACCGCCGCCAAGAAGGCGGGCACTTCTGCGGCGAACGCTGCATCCCAGTTGGCACCCGAGCCTCGAACGTCGCCAGTCCAGGAATGGCCCCACCGCGGCCGGACCAGCTGAAAAGCCTTGATGTCCTTGACCTCCCACTAGTTGCAGAGAGCAAACACATGACCGACACCGCCCCCGCAACATCCCCGAGCCTCGTCCGATTCGGCCGTCGAACCTCTCGCGGACTGCTGCTTGGCTTCTCCGCCGCGCGGGTCGCCTGCATGGCCACCGCTGCCGCAGTGTTCATCCCGTCCCTGCTGTTCGCGGGCATCGTCGGCACAGCCACCACCGCAGTGATCTGGGTGAGCCTTTTGGCGGCAGCTTTCGTCCCGTGGGCCGGGCGACCCCTGATTGAGACCGCGCCCACCGCGGCGCACTTCTTGGTGCGCCGCCTCCAAAGACAGACGACGTATGCCGTCCGGCCCAGCGAGCCGCGCCCGGCCGGGACCCTGGCGTTGCCCGGAGACGCAGCGGCGCTGCGCTGGCTCTGGCACCCTGGAACCCGTGCCGTGATGGTGCACGACCCTCACCAGCAGACCCTGACCGCGGTCGCGCACGTGAGGCACCCGGCATACGTGCTCCTCTCCCCTGACGAGCAGTCCCGACGCGTCCAGGGCTGGGGACGAGCGTTGGCGGGCCTGGCGGCCTCGGGCACCTGCGCCAGAGTGCAGATCCTGGAGACCGCCCAACCCGACAGCGGCCGCGGCATCATCGACTGGTGGCAGGAACACCGCGAGCTCCACGGCGCGCAATGGGCTGTGCAGCAGTACGAGAAGCTCATGGAGACCCAAGCTCCCGCGGCCTGCACCCATCGCACCCTGGTCGCCCTGTCGCTTGATCTGAAGGCGGCCGGCAAGGCGATCAGGGAGGCCGGGCGAGGCATGACCGGCTCAGCGACCGTTCTGGCCCAAGATATGGCGGCGTTCGAGTCCGGCCTCCGCGCCGCCGAGCTGAAGCTGGTGTCATGGCTGGGCCCACCCGACCTTGCCGGCGTGATCCGCGGCGCGTACGACCCGGCCGGGTGGGCGCAGCTCGACGGGACCGGTGTGGGTCAGGACCTGGGAACGGCGGGGCCGGTCGCCCTCGAGGAGCATTGGGACCACCTGCGTCACGACAGCGGCTTCTCTGCCGTGCTGTGGATCAGCGAGTGGCCGCGCATCGACGTCCCGCCTCACTTCCTGCACGCGCTCGAGTTCGCACCCGGGGTGCGCAAGACGATCTCGATCACCGCAACCCCGCTGTCCACCGCGGCGGCGATGCGAGACATCCGCAAGGCCAAGGTGGAGTACCTCACCGATGCCGCGCAGAAGGCACGCCTTGGCGTGATCACGGACCTGGCCGACGCCCAGGAACTCTCGGACGTGATGACCAGGGAGCGGGCCCTCATCAGCGGCCATGCGGACCTGCGTTTCACCGGCCTGATCGCGGTCACCGCCCCCAACAAGGACGATCTCGACGCTGCGGTCTCGCAGCTGCAGCGCGCGGCGACACAGTCCGGCTGCGAGACCAGGCTGCTGCTCGGCCAACAGGCACGATCCTTCACCGCGGCCGCGCTCCCACTGGCACGAAAGGTGCACTGACCAATGAGCAAGCGCTATCGCACCTACGCGACCACCCTCTTCACACCGGCACGCCACACCAGGCGGGAGCGACACGTCCGGTCCAAGGCGGCCAGCGCTGTCGTGGTGGCTGCGCGTCGACGCGCCAAGGACGAAAAGCGTTCCCGCGCAAAGGCTCTCGCCGATGAGCGCGAGGGCGCGCATTACCTGCCTCGTGGCGGTGAGAGCGGTTCGGCGGCTCTTCGTTCCCATCGGCGGTTCGGCGTCCCGCCGCATCGGGCTACCTCTGAGGTGCTGGCCGGCGCCTACCCTTTCCTGGCCGAAGGCGGCCTCGGTAGCGAGGGCACCTTCGTCGGCCAGGACGCGTGGTCAGGTGGAGGATTCTGCTTCGACCCCTGGGTTCTCTATGCGAACGGGACCATCACCAACCCCAACTGTCTGCTCGCCGGAGTCGTGGGGCGAGGCAAATCCATGCTGGCCAAGGCGATGGCCACCAGGTCCATCGCCCTCGGGCGCAAGGTCTACGTGCCTGGGGATCCCAAGGGCGAATGGTCGGTCGTTGCCCGCGCCGTCGGCGGCGCCGCGATCGAACTGGGAGGCGGCTCACAGAACCGCCTCAACCCCCTCGATGAAGGACCAAGGCCCGGAGTTATCGCAGAAGACGAGTGGGCCACACTTGTGGCGAGCCGGCGTCGGGCTCTGCTGGGCTCACTGGTCGAGTCCGCGCTGAACCGTCCAATGTCGGCCGTGGAGCACACCGCGTTGGACCAGGCCCTTCGCGCCGTGGTCGCAGCGGCAAGAACCGGGGCTGGGGCGGGAACACCAACCCTGCCCATGGTGGTCGATGCCCTGTTCAACCCGAGCCTGCCCGAGGCCGGAGCGACGATCCGCGAGCTCGTGACGGACGGCCGCGACGTCGGGCATGCGTTGCAGCGCTTGGTGTCCGGCGACCTGGCGGGCCTGTTCGATGGCGAGTCGACCGTGACGTTTGACCCGTCGCTGCCCATGATCTCCCTGGATCTGTCGCGCATCGCCGGGTCGGACCAGCTCATCGCGATGGTGATGGCCTGCGCATCGGCGTGGATGGAGGCCGCCCTGTCCGACCCTGACGGTGGGCCGCGATGGGTCATCTACGACGAGGCCTGGCGTCTCCTTCGACAGCCAGCGCTGCTCGCACGTATGCAGTCGCAGTGGAAACTCTCCCGAGGCCTGGGGATTGCCAACCTGATGATCATCCATCGCCTCTCTGACCTTGAGGCGGTCGGCAACGCTGACTCCGAAGCCAGGGCTCTGGCCTTGGGCCTGCTGGCCGACTGCTCAACCAAGATCATCTACCAGCAAGAGTCATCCGAGGCCCCGCACACCGCGCAGGTCCTCGGCCTGTCGGTGACCGAACGGGGCGAGCTGCCCGATCTTCAACGCGGAGAAGGGCTTTGGCGAGTGGGGCAGCGCGCCTTCGTTGTCCGCCACTTGGTCACCGACGGCGAGTTGCAGATGTTCGACACAAACTTCCGCATGTTGAAAACCGTGGACAGGTGAACTCCCTGAGTCGCAGCCTCTCTCGGTTCAGGTCAGCAGCCCTGCGTCGGTGGATGAAGGTTCAACTGCGCGCCCGAAGTACGCTCGCCGCGTGATCACGAATGTCTACGTGGACGGGTTCAACCTCTACTACGGCTGCCTCAAGGGGCAACCTCACAAGTGGCTCGACCTCGAAGCGATGTGCGCGCGGCTCCTGCCAAAGAACGAGATCAAGAGAATCAGGTACTTCACGGCGCGAGTGAAGGAAAAGCCGGGCGATCTCCAGGGACCGGTGCGCCAACAGGCATACCTGAGAGCGCTGTACACCCTGCCCAAAGTGCAGGTGCACTTCGGGAACTTCATGGTCACCGAGACCAGGATGCCTCTGGCGCAACCCCCAGCAACCGGGGCGCAGACCGTCAAGGTCATCAAGACCGAGGAGAAGGGCTCGGACGTCAACTTGGCAACGTACCTACTCGTCGACGCCTTCCGAGATGACGCGCAGGCCTTCGTGGTGGTCAGCAATGACTCCGACCTGACCGAGCCGATCCGGATCGTTCGACACGAGCTGGGCAAGGTTGTTGGACTCCTCAACCCCCAGCCCCAACCGAGCCAGATGCTGATGCGCTGCAAGCCCAGCTTCGCCAAGCAAATCCGCGCAGGCGTTCTACGAACGAGCCAGTTCCCGCCGACTTTGACTGACGCGGTCGGGGCGACGATCACAAAACCCGCAGGTTGGTGACGCCGGCAAAAAGCAGAGGCCCCGCGTTAGCGGGGCCTCGCACCCAGCCACCGAGGCGACTGGGGGTGTATATGAAACGTACTCCGAAAAGTACCCAAGGTGCAATCCGTGGCTTGACACGCGCAGAGGTTCAGCGCCTATCGGGTCTCGACCAGGACGAAACCCAGAACTTGGCGGCAGGGTGGTCGAACGAACGGCCCCGCAAGGGCGGGACTCTCGCTGACCACTGATCGATGGATGTACCCACCTCCCGGCTAGACGAGGCATGTCACCCTCACCTACTCGCCCAGGCGGTCTGAACTACACGGACACGCTGCTGCTCACCACCGTGTTCAGCTGCGTGTTCGGCTCGGTCGTTCTCTGGGCCGGGGCCGTGATCGCGGCGGCTCTGTCCGGTCACCCAGCGCCCAAAGTCAACCTTGGGGCGGGTGTCCTCGCCCTCGCCCAACACAGGGAAGACCCTTCGGCGGCATGGGGTCAGCCGGTTGGACCAGCTTGGTTGTACTGGACCTCGACCGTGTCGGTGCTCGTGGTGCTCGTCACTGCCGTGGCAGCCTGCTGGTGGGTGACCGCCAGGAACAAGACGGCGCGCGCACAAGATCCCCGACGCATCCACGGGCTCGCTTCACGAGGCGAGGTTGCCAAGGTCGCCGGCGCCAAGGCGTTGACCGCCCGAGCCGCAGACCTGCGACCAAGTCTCGTCCACCCTCAGGTCGGGGAACTCGGTCATCGGCTCGGCAGCGCGCATGGAGTGGACTGTTACGCCAGCGTCGAGGACTCCGTAGTCCTGCTTGGCCCTCCTCGCTCGGGCAAGGGCGTGCACATCGTCATCAACGCCATCCTGGACGCGCCCGGTGCCGTCATCACCACCTCCACCCGCCCTGACAACCTGACCGCAGCACTTGACGCGCGTTCGAAGGTTGGACCCGTGGCCGTCTTCGACCCACAAAGGCTCGCACCCGGCATACCCTCTGCCACTCGCTGGTCACCGATCCGGGGGTGCGAAAGCCCTCAGACCGCGATGGTCCGTGCCAAGGCGCTCACAGCCGGTGCCGCGGCGGGCACCAACGACTCCAATTTCTGGCAGTCCTCCGCCGAGCAGGCGGTGCGTTGCCTTCTGCACGCGGGCGCCCTGGGCGATCGCACGTCCGCCGACCTGTACCGATGGTCGCTGTCCGCCGCGCATGCCCGTGAAGCAGTGATGATCCTGGCCACCCACCCGCAGGCGGCACTGTCCTGGCATCAGGGGCTCGAGGCGATCGTGGGCGCCGACCAGAAACAGCGGGACTCCGTGTGGGCCATGGTCGCCATCGCTTTCGCCTCACTGGCCGACCCCAGAGTGCTGGACGCCGTATCACCCGGGCCCGGCGAGCAGTTCGACCCGGAAACCTTCCTCCGGCAAAGCGGCACGGTGTTCCTGGTGGGCACCTCAACCGGCGCGTCGGCCACGGCAGGACTGGTCGGTGCCTTCGTCGAAGACGTGGCCGAGGCCGCTCGACGGTTGGCCGCGGCCTCCCCGGGCGCGCGGATCGACCCTCCCTTGTCGATGATCCTGGACGAAGCAGCGAACTACCCGCTGCCCTCTCTGCCCTCGCTGATGTCCGAGGGCGGGGCACGGGCATCACGACGATGGTTGTCCTGCAGTCGCTGGCGCAGGCTCGCGCGGTGTGGGGTGAGCATGAGACCTCGGCGATCTGGGACGCGGCCATCGTCAAGCTGATCCTGGGCGGTGGGTCGAACGCACGAGACCTCGAGGATCTGTCCAAGCTGATCGGGCAACGAGAAGAACGGCAGTACACGGAGTCCGTAGGCGCCGACGGCCGCCGGTCCCGCTCCTCGTCGCTTCGCGATACCCCGGTCATGGACACCTCGCGACTCCGGATGCTGCCCTTCGGAACCGCAGTGATGATGCTGCGCGCGGCCCGGCCGATCGTGTTGAGCATGACCTCTTGGACGCAGCGGCCGGACGCTGCCGAGTTGCGGCGCTCGCGTGGCCGGCTGGAAAAGGTGATCGAGCGTGCGAGCTCCACGGTGCAACCGCCGCCGGTGTCATAGGTGACTCCCATGACAACGAGACATGACCCGTTCAAGGCCGAGTTCGGCGACCTGTATGGTCCGACGCATTGGCCGTCGTTGCTGCCTGATGAAGCCCGCCAGGCGTGGGAAGTTCTTCGCGGCTGGGTCGAGGCTCTGGTCGATCGGTTCGGCCTCGAAACTCGAGTCGTCCCGCCCTGCTGGTACCGGCACAGCGCCCTCGTCGAGGGACTGTCCGCGCTGCGCGATCATGAGCGGATCTCCTTTTCCCCCAACGCTTCCCCGACCGCCGCGGTCGACTGGTTTCGTGCCCTGCGCGAGATCGAGCACCGACTCAGCGAGGTCTGCGCGCGGACCCAGTGCTCGGTCAACGAGCACCGCCCCGACCCCCTGCGTAGCTGGTTCATTGATCAGGACCAGTGGCAGTCCTTCGTCCAGACGGACGTCAGCGACCGCGAACAGCAAGTCATCGACGAAGGCCTTTTGGGCGGCTGATAACGCAATTCAGTCGAGGGGCGACCGGGAAGATCATCGTAAGAGGAGCCCTGCCGAAGGCCGCGGACTGGATGCGGCACTGCCCCCGTGTCCACGAAACGGGGGCAGAGCCAGGTGCGGGCCAATGTCGTTTGTCTCTGGTCTCGCCGAGATGGTGGCCGCGGCGGCTGCGCTGGGCGGCACAGCGTGCTGGTCGCTCGGATTCGTTTGACCAGACTGCTCAGCGTTGTCTGGTAGATCCAAGGGATAGTGTTGTGTTTTCGCCGACGCCGTGAGCAGGACGATTTCTAGGTGGTGCCCTGCAACGCCATTTTCAGCCGCACGCTTAGTGCAGCGCGCATATGTTGCATGGCCACCTTCATGGCCAGTTCTTGGTCACCAGCCGCCACGGCGTCGATGATGGCCCGGTGCTCTTGCAGCCCTGTGCGATCACGGTCAGGGGCGAAGTAAGTGGTGGTCGGCAGACGGCGAACCGCGTTCTCGATCTGCTGCATGAAACGGTCCAAGAACGGATTGTTCGCAGCGGAACAGAGCAACCGGTGAAAATCACGGTTCTCCGAAGCGATCGCAAGCGGGTCGCCTGCATCCGCAGCCGCCGTCATCCTCTGGTGCAATTCCTCGAGTTGGGAAATCAGAGCGGGCGTCCTGTGTTGGGCAGCGAACTTGGCTGTGGCTCCTTCCAAGTGCTCGCGAACGGCATACAGCGCGATGATGTCATCGAGTGAGAGGGCCGTGACAACGGTGCCCTGGTGGGTCGTCTTCAGCACGAGACCTTCGTCGGCCAATATCCGCAGGGCTTCGCGGACCGGCGTTCGGCTTACTCGCAACTCTTCCGCGAGATCGTCTTCGCGCAGCCACGCACCTGGCTTGAGGAAACCGGTGAGGATGGCCTCTCGCAGGGCATCGGTGGTCGCATCCGTAGCACGCCCTCGGACGGTTTCGCCGATGAGAAACTGTGCCAGAGAAGTCTCGCCTGTCACGTAATCGTCCCGCCTTCTAACTAACGCGCTGGTGCCGTGCATCCTTGCGTGAGCCCATCATGTCGTCCCCACCGGCATCCCATGATGCCACCTGCTAGTGTATTGCATGCACGTTGTATTCGTTCTGGTACGCCAAGAAGGTGAGCCCCGTGGATGGACCGCGGCGGGTGACCTGTATGGACAAAGAGCCATCCTCAGCCGCGTGAGGGACTCTGACGGTAACCACGATGATCCCTTCAGCGGATCGACACAGGGAGGTAGTGATGGCTGCACATGGGTCGTCTGCAACGGCGGACGAGCTTTTGAGCTCCCCTTGGGACGTCGTGGTCATCGGCGGGGGCAATGCGGCGCTGGCGTCCGCCATGAGCGCCCACGATCAGGGCGCCAGGGTGCTCGTGCTTG
The DNA here is from genome assembly GCA_003132125.1 of Micrococcales bacterium. Lineage (GTDB taxonomy): Bacteria > Actinomycetota > Actinomycetes > Actinomycetales > Dermatophilaceae > UBA4719. The sequence goes on from PKWT01000345.1 coordinate 11,513, forward strand.
AGCGCTCCGACGTCACCTTTCGCGGCGGTAACAGCCGCCACACCCGAAACATCCGCTGCGTCCATAACAGCGCCGACGCCTACAACACCGGCGCCTACACGTTCGACGAGCTGTGGAAGGACCTTTGCAGTGTGGGCTCCGGCCCCTCCGACGAGGAATTGGCCGACCTCACCGTGCGCGAGTCCGAGAGCGTCACGGGCTGGATGGCCGAGCGCGGCGCGCTCTTCCAGCCCCCCCTCGCCGGGACCCTGCACCTGGGACGCACCAACCGCTTCTTCCTCGGCGGCGGCAAGGCCCTGCTCAACAACTACTACCGCACCCTGCGCAAGCGGCAGATCCCGGTCGTGTACGAGGCCACCGTGGAGGAACTTGTCTTCGACGGTGACCGTTGCACCGAGCTTGTTGTCAACCACGCCGGTCGCCGACACTCCCTGCGCGCTGCGGCGGTCATCGCCGCCGCGGGAGGCTTCGAGGGCAACATCGAGTGGCTGGCGAAGTACTGGGGCGACGCCGCGAGGAACTTCCACATCCGCGGCCCGCGCCACAACGACGGCCTGATCCTGCGCGCGCTGCTCGACGCCGGCGCCCGCACAGCCGGGGAGGAGCGCGGCTTCCACGCCGTCGCCGTGGACGCCCGCAGCCCGAAGTTCGACGGCGGCATCGCTACCCGCCTGGACTGCATCCCCTTCGGCGTCGTGCTCAACAACCGGCAGGAGCGCTTCTACGACGAGGGACAGGACATCTGGCCCAAACGCTACGCGATCTGGGGCCGCAACATCTCCCAGCAGCCCGACCAGATCGCCTACTGCTTCTGGGACAGCAAGGTCCAGGGCCAGTTCCTGCCACCGATGTACGGCGTCTACAGCGCCCCGACGATCGAGGGCGTGGCGAGCCAGATGGGGACGGATCCCGCGCGCAGCGCTGCGACCATCGCGCAGTACAACGCCGGAGTGCCCGAGGGTGCCCCGCAGCGCTTCAACCCCGCTCACCTCGATGCGCTTGCGACCACAGGGGTGACCCCGCCGAAGACCAACTGGGCGCAGCGGCTGGACTCCCCGCCTTACTACGGCATAGCCATGCGGCCCGGGATCACCTTCACCTATATGGGGGTGGGCGTGGACCGTCAGGCGCGGGTCCAGCGCGAGGACGGCTCGGCCTTCGCCAACGTCTTCGCCGCCGGGGAGATCATGTCCGGCAACATCCTCTCGAGCGGCTACATGGCCGGATTCGGAATGACCATCGGCACCGTCTGGGGCCGTATCGCCGGCAAGGAGGCCGCCCAGAATGCTCTTCGATGACCTCTTCGCCGAAGCCGAGCGTCAGCTCAACGTGTGCAACTCCTGCCGGTACTGCGCGGGGTACTGCCCTGTCTGGCCCGCGCTGGAGTTGCGGACCGCGATGACCCAGGGCGACATTACGCACCTGTCGAATTTGTGCCACGACTGCCGCGACTGTTTCACCGCGTGCATGTACACCGCGCCGCATGAATTCGACATCAACCCACCGGCGATCTTCACCCAGCTGCGCGAGCGCACCTACGCCCACTACGTCTGGCCAGCCCGCGTGCCAGCGGTCCTGCGCGGCCGCCGCGGTCTCGCAGCGGCCTTCCTCGCGATCGGCGCCCTCCTCGTGGCCCTCAGCGTGCTCACCACGGGCGGCGCGGTCTTCGCGGGGCCGCAGACGGGCTCCGCCTACGAGCTCATCGGGCACCTGCTCATGATCGCGATCGTCGCGGTCCCCGCGCTATGGAGCGTCGGGGTCATGTTTACCGCCCTCGCCCGGTACTGGAAGGACACCCACGGCCAGTTCCGGGACCTCCTAAATGGCCGGGCCTGGGCGGCGTGCCTGAACCAGTCGGCCCGGATGACGCACCAGACCGGTGCGGAGGAAGGTTGCGCATATGAGGAAAACGAGCCGAGCGTCAATCGTCGGCGCGCCCACCACCTCGTGATGTACGGCTTCCTCCTAACCATCGTCTCCACCACTTCGGCGGCTGTCGAGGAAAACTTCTTCGGTCAGCAGCCGCCCTACCCGTACCTCTCGGTGCCGGTCATCACCGGGACCGTAGGCGGAATCATGGCGACGATCGGATGCGTGGTGCTCATCCGTCTGAAGAAGCGCAGCGACGCTTTCCAGACGACGCCGACCATGCGCCGGGCCGACTACGGCCTGCTCTGGGCACTGCTCGCCCTCATGGTCTCCGGGCTGCTGGTCCTCCTGACCCGGACCACGGTGGCCTTCGGGCCGATTCTCGTGGTTCACCTAGCGGCGGTGATCGTCGCTTTCGGCATCATGCCGTACACGAAGTTCGTGCATTGGACCTATCGGGTGCTCGCGGTGTACAAGGACAACCTTGAGCGGACCCGTTCCCGGCGCGAGTTGGTCAAGGTCTGAGCCCAGGGCCGTCCGTAGCGCAACCCCTTGGCCGTCCAGCCTGCGCGATCAAGGACCGGATTCGTTCCCGGGATCACCCGGATCTAGATCCTGACACAGTCGACGAGTTGCCGTTGGGAATCCTTGCGATTCAACCCAAGTAGACGAGGGTGATCGCCTCAGCTGCTGTCGTGTCCTCGGCACTAACTCCAGGTCTTCGCGTGGCGACTGCCACGACCGTATATCCAGAATTGGTGACAACGCCAGCGAGCCCAGCTAGATCATTCTGTTGCGTGAACACGTCGGCCACGAGCGCGGCGGACGATCCAGCCGGCAACTTTGATTCCAGTACCATGATCCCGCCGGACTCGTACGCATAGCACACCGACACCCCCAGTTCGCGGGCCACTACGTGCGCGAGAACGGCGTCTTCGGCCTTGTCCCAGCACACGACGACGCTGATGGACTGGGAACCCAGCGCTTGGGCCAACTTCTTGCCGGCCTTCTCGGTCTCCTTCGGGTCGACGGGCAGGGTGGCGTCGACATCCTCGTTCACTTCGGCTGCTTCTTGATCCTGGGTGCTCATGCTGCCCTTCCTTTCCTGATGCCTGGATCTGGTCTAGATCGTCCCCGCTGTCGAACGCTTGGACGCGGCCGGTGGCTCCTGGCTGAGCCACTGCCCGATGTCCATCTCCTTCGCGCGCTTGTGGATGTGTGCAGCACACACCACGTCCTGAACGGCCAGCCCTTGAGACTCGAAGAGCGTCAGTTCCTCGATCGACGAGCGACCTCGCGCGCGGCGGGTGAGGACGTCACCGATCGTCACAACCCCCGTCTGGTCCCACTCGTTGGCGATGAGGTCACCGCACTCGTCTGCGGCTACCTCGCGATCATCGACCACCAGCAAGCCCACACGCTCCAGCAGTGCTCTGTCGAGTTCCCTCTTTGTCGCCACGTTGGAGCCCACCGCATTCACATGAGTGCCACGCCTTACCCAGGAGCCGTCCAGGACCGGAGTGGTCGAACCGGTGGCTGTCACGATCACGTCGGCGGCCACGGCCGCTTCGCGAGCACTTGCGGCACGGACATCCATGTCGAGCGCCTGCCTTAGTCGAGCAACGAAGCTGTCACGGTGTTCGATACTTCGACCTACGACATTGATGACCTCTAGGTCGGGTAGCACGGCAGCTATCGCCAGAACCTGTGTCTCGGCCTGATATCCGCAGCCGTACACCGCCAAGGACCTCGAGTCGGGTCGTGCCAGTTCCCTTGTCGCGACTGCGGAGGCCGCGGCGGTCCGAAGCTGTCCTAGACGATCTGCTTTGATGACGGCGAGCAACTCCCCTGTATCAAGGGAATGCAGCAGAAGAGTGAGCACGGTGCCTTGGGTGACATTCTGGTTCACCACCAGGTATTCCTTGATGCCCAGTACTCCCCTGGTGGGGACCGCGGACCACATGATGTTCACCGAGGCTTGTTCGACCGTGGCCCGACGACGTGGTGAGTTGAGCGCCGTGCCGTCTGACAAGAGTCGGAAGGCCTCATCGACGCACTGGATCGCCGCGGGAAGGCTCAGCAACTGTGCAACGTCTTCGTCATTGAGGTAAATCGTCATTGCAGCCTCCGGGTCAGTCGTTCCATCAGGTAGAGCACGCCGGAACCGGCGACACCCGCGAGCCCGATCTGCATCGGTCCGCCATTCTGCGCTATGGACGCAAAGATCTGGCTGCCGCTGGCGCTACCTAGGAATAGCGCGGACACGAATAGCGAGACGACTAAGGGCGCCCTCGACACCCAGGCACCGGTTGCAGCGCTTTGAAGGGCCGGATGAAGCACTGACCACGAAGCGCCGAGCAGGGCAGCTGTCGTGAACAGGGCGGCCAGTGGTGGCAGAGCCGCCGCCGCGATTGGGATGGTCAGGAGCAGCATGCACGCGATGCGCGTCCGGACCGCCAGGGTGAACGACATCTGGAACCCACGCAGCAGCATACTGGTGGCCGGCATTGCGAGGCCGTAGACAGCAATGGTTCCAGCACTTGTCACGCGGCTCAGACCCGAGCGCTCGGCGACAGCGGGCAAAACGACTACGGCGCCCAAGATGACGACTCCTTCGACCATTGCGAGGAGTACCGGCCTCAGCGATCGCTTGGCGTGCCCCCACCTAGGTGCTTGTTTTGCGGCCAGATGGTCGATTCTCACGGCCATGCTGCCGACGTCGGACAGGGTGTATCGCTGATTTGGAAGGCGCAGCCCGAAGAGCAGTAACCCCCCAGCTATGAGTAGGAGCCCCGAACCCAAGTAGCCCACCCGCCACACATCGGTTAGAACAGCGATCGTCGCGATGGCGACGGCTATGACGATGCCCAGCCCGTTCGCTGCCACGATGCCCTCGAACGCGTGGCGTCGTCGCTCACCCGGAAGACGCGTTCCGACATACAGCAGCGCCGCCGGGACAGCCGCCGCCAGAAAGGCACCCCCGATTACGCGCGCCATCACGAGCGACGCCAGGCTCGGTGCGAGAGCAGCACAACAAGCGGACGTCCCGGCACCGATCAGACTCAGTCTCATTACGGGCACGGGGCCCAGCCGGTTGAGGACGATCGACCACGGTATCTGTGTCAGCCCATATGAGGCGAGGTTTCCTGATAGGACCAGCGCGGTCTGCGTCAGCGACGCGTGGAATTGGTGGGCAAGAGCCACGAGCAACGGTGCGGTGACGTAGCGGTCCACGTTGGAACACAGGCCGACCGCCTGCAGACCAACGAGGGTGCTGCCCTCGCTGGGGTCAAACCTCAGCGCCCGCATCGATCGCCCGGAACGCGTGCAGGAGGACGTCGACCGCCTCAGCGATCCTGGCTGGCTCTGCGTGTTCCTCCGGTGCGTGGCTCACGCCCTGGCGGCAGGGGATGAAGAGCATTCCGGTGGGAACGTGCTTGGCGATGTGTGCTGCGTCATGGCTTGCCCCGCTGGGCATGGTGATGAACGGTGTCTGATTGTGGGTGGCTGCCGAGGCCAGCACAGCTTGCACAGTCCCGTGCAACACCACGGGCGACTGATCGGACAATCGGCGAGCTGACACGGTGATCTCGCGTCCGCTAGCTATCCGCACTGCGTCATCGAGTATCGATTCACACAGTTCCCGTTGCCGCTCTGAGTCGATGTCGCGGACGTCCAAGGTGAGGACGACCTGGCCCGGCACGGTCGTCAGCGAATTGGGCCCGACGTCCAGACGTCCAACTGTCGCCACCGTGGTCGCGTGCATGCGTGCCCTCCGCTCGGCGGCGAGCACGAGCTCGGATGCGGCGGCGAGAGCATCGCGACGCAGCCACATTGGTGTTGCTCCCGAATGGTCAGCACGACCGTCGAAGGTCAGTTCGACGCGCGTGCTGCCACCNNGCCTCGAGAACGCGACCTTGTTCGATGTGAACCTCGACGAAACAGGCAACGTCGGCGAAATCCCATTGGTCGGCGGCGATGCCGTCCACCAGTAGCCCGACCTCACTGGCCGCTTGGTGCGCGCTCACGCCTTGATCGTCGAGTAGCTCCGTCAGGGTTTCGCTGCCATAAGCGCCGGTGGCGAGGCGGCTTCCAATGCACGGGGCGCCGAACCGCGCGCCTTCCTCGGCTGCGAAGGCGACGACTCGCACTGGGTGGCGCATCCGATCCTGATCGGCCAGTAGGCGCGCGAGCTCGACCGCCGCGGCCACACCCACGGCGCCGTCGAAGTTGCCGCCCTGATACACGGTGTCGAGATGTGAGCCGGTCATCAGAGCCGGGAGCTTCTCGGTTCCCGGCAATAGACCATAGGAGTTGCCGGCCGAGTCGCCAGAGGTCTGCAGACCAACATCCTCCAAGCTGCGACGGAAGAGTAGGTGCGCCTCACGCTCCTGCGCTGAGTACGCGAGCCGCGACCACCCGCCCCGCGGGTCACGGCCGATCGCGCTCAGTTCGTCGAGGAAGCCAGCGATGCGGTTAGCGTCGGCGGAGCTCATGGGGTCTCCTGGAGGCTTGAGAAGGCGGAGTATCGGAACAGCGGCTCATACAACAGATCGGCATCGGCAAGGCGTTGGTCCGCACCGCGTTCGCAGTCGACCGCGGCGAGTACCGCGGTCACCCGAGCGCCGGCTTTGCGCAGTCGCTCGACCGCCCCGAGGGCGCGGCTGCCGGTAACGACCACGTCTTCGATCAGGACGACCGTCTCACCTTGGTGCAGGCCGCCTTCGACGGGCCGCCCCTTCTGCTTCTCGTCCCACTCGGTGCGGACGATCGCCAGTGGCAGCCCAGTCTCCAGTGCGACTGCTGTGCCGATGGCCAGGGCTCCCAGGGTCGGAGCGGCTATGCGGTCGGTCTCAGCCGGCACGCGCTCGGCCAGGTAACGACTCAGCCTTCGCAGGATCGACGGGCGGGACACGATGAGGTACTTGTCGAAGAAGTACGGCTGCTCCACGCCGCTGTCGAGGTGCACGGCGCCGGGCTGGTAGGACGCGCGTAGTAGGTCGTCCCTCAGTTCGTGCAGTCCTTGCGCCTGACTGAGCCGGACTCGGTTGAGGTCAAAGATGTTGAAGGCGCCTGAGACGGGGCTGCCCTGGTCAATAGGTGCGCTCATTGGGCAGTTCCATCAGGTGGGAAGAGGTCACGGACCGGCACGTCGGCCGACAGGCCGAAGATCAGGCGCAACCGGGCTTTCAGCGGCGACAAGGAGCCCGCTGACACGAGCCCGTCGGCCAGGAGTTGGGTCTCTGAACCGAGACCCCCGTAGGTGTGGCGCAGTACCTGGCCGCTGGTACACCGGCTGGCGAGCACGACCGGTCGGCCAGTGCCAACCAGCCGCACAAGAGCGTCGGCCAGTGCCGGTGCGACGTGTCCGCCTCCTGTGCCGGCCACTACCAAGCCGTCCACCATGGAGCCGATGGCATCGACGACCAGTCCGTCGGATCCCGATGCTGCCCAGAGAAGCTCGATGCGTCGGTGGGGGGGAGCAACGACGGGCAGGCGGTCGGTGCCTGGAGCGGGGCCGAGGAACAGCACAACACCGTCTTCGACGACCGCCCCGACCGGGCCGGAGACAGGGGAGGCGAACGCAGCTGCGCGTGTGCTGTGCAGTTTGGTGACCCATCGGGCCAGGTGTATCTCGTCCTGGTGCACGACGACGGGGCCGTACGCAGCCAAAGCAGGGTCGGCAGCTGCGGTGATAGCCCCCGCGAGGTTCGCCGGTCCGTCGCTGCCCACCGGACTCGGCGGCCGCATCGCACCGGCCAGCACGACTGGCACCGGGGTGTCGACAAGGAGCGCGAGCGCGTAGGCCGTCTCCTCCATGGTGTCGGTGCCGTGGGTGATGACCACACCGTCGGCGCCATCGTCGATCTCCTGCTGGACTGCTATGGCGAGTTCGTGCATGTCGTGCGGCGTGACGGTCCGGCTCGAGGTCCGGGCGACGTCTCGCGTGCTCAACTTGACGTCGCTGAAGAGTTGATGCACCCACTGGGCGAGGTCGTCCGCGCCGTGTTGCGGCACAGCTCCCTTCGGGGAGCCAGCCGTGGAAATCGTTCCGCCAGTGGCGAGAAGGCTCACGCGGCGCATCAATTCATCCCCGCGAACAGCATGGCGCAGTCGGGAACATCACGCAGGCCGTTCAGTCGGGGCCACCACCGGTCGGACTCCTCCGTCGACCCGACAAGGTGCGTGAACTTTTCGTGCAATTCGCGCTCGCCGATCGGTCGGGTGTGGTGGCCGCGTGGATTGTCGACCGTATTGCTGACCGACTGCGTGCTCCAGTCGATAGTGACCCGGGCGGGGGAAGAGTCTGGCCACTTCGCTTCCAGGTCGGGTGCGACGACAATCTCGACCCGCTGGGCGAACTCGGCTACATCCTGACGGAAGTGGAACGCCTCTGGGTCGGTGCGCCGCAGCAAGATTGCCGTTGCGACGGCATACTGCAGTGAGAAGCGACCCGACAAGTCGTTCGGGCGAGGCTGGCGGTCGAGCTTCATGTTGTTGGAAACGGTTTCGACCAGCACATGTCGGATGTCCGCCACCGACGCCAGGTCCATCTCGTTGACCGCGTCGATGGCCGCGTGGCTCAGCGCGCAGGCGCTGTGCAGTTTGAAGTAGTTGCGGGTGACGCCTAGCCGCTCGTAGTCGAGAGCCGCCCCGAGAACGTCTTCGTCGACGAGGTCGCCCGCGATCGTCCCATATGTGACGTCCAGAGCTCGTTCAGAACCCGTGAATCCGGCTCTGACCAGAGCAGTAGCGCGTACCCCAGTCTGGGCGGCGAGTCCCGTGTAGCTGTTGCGAGCCGTGGCTCCCTCGAAGCAGGCGTCCCAGACTGGCAGCAAGGGTGTCGTGCTCGCGATGCGGGCCGCCGCCACCGGGTCTTCACCTTCAAGCAGTGCGACCGCCACCGCGGCGCCGATCGATCCGAAGTGCCCGTGGGGGTGCACTGGGTAGCGCAGCCGGAAGCCGAGAAAGAGCCGCGCGGTCGTCTCGTAGCCGGCCAGGATGGCTTGAAGGAGCTCATCCCCGCTGGAGTGAGCCCGCTCCGCGACGGCCACGGCCGCTGGGACTACGTGCATGCCCGGATGGCCTGTGGGTCGCATCCCCTCGTCGAGCTCGAGGAACGTGCCTGCCGTCGCGTTAAGGAACGCGGCGTGCGCGGCCGACGACCGCGGCATGCGCGCGGAGAGCACCGTGGATGACGTCGTCCCAGGCGGTGCGTCGGTCAGGTCGTCC
>PKWT01000400.1 GCA_003132125.1 Micrococcales bacterium
GAACAGCAGTGATGACCGTCCTGCAGCCTGGGCCGACCAACAGCCTGATCGACGTGGCCGGCATCCGGGTGGGGCATGCCGACCGCCGCGGCTCCGGGTGGCTGTCCGGTACGACGGTGGTCCTCGCTCCCGAAAGTGGTGCCGTTGCTGGGGTTGACGTCCGCGGAGGTGGACCTGGCACCCGCGAGACCGACGTCCTGGACCCACGCAACGTGGTCGAAAGGGTCCATGCCGTGGTCCTGTCGGGCGGGAGCTCGTTCGGGCTCGCCGCCGCCGACGGCGTGATGCAGCGGCTCTTCGAGGCCGGAGTCGGCTACCCAACGGGGGCGCCGGGTGAGGTCGTCCCGATCGTGCCGGGCGCTGTCATCTTCGACCTGGGCCGCGGCGGCGACTTCACCAAGCATCCTGGGGCGGCCATTGGCCGTGAGGCTTACGACGCAGCACTTTCCACGACATCGCGCGCGCCATTGATGGGAGTGGTGGGAGCCGGAACCGGCGCCATAGCCGGAGGACTCAAGGGCGCGGTGGGTTCGGCCAGCGTGGTGCTCGCCGACGGTACGACGGTGGCCGCGCTCGCCGTCGTCAACTCTTCCGGCTCGTGCGTCGACCCCCTCACCGGTGAGCTGTATGCCGCCCGGTTCGGTCTGCCGGGGGAGTTCACCGCCCTCCGGCTCCCCGACGCCGACGAGGTCGCGGCCGCGCGCGCCGCCGCTGACATGGACGCCATCCCGGACCGCCCACGGTCCGCGTTTGCCACCACCATCGGTGTCGTGGCCACCGACGCCATCCTGACCAAAGCGCAGTGCGCCAAGGTGTCGGGTATCGCCCATGACGGCATGGCGCGTGCTATCCGTCCGGTCCACACCATGTTCGACGGCGACACCGTCTTCACCTTGGCTACGGGGGACCGTGGGGTGCCAGATCCGTTGGCATTCCACGCATTGCTAGATGCCGCCGGCGACTGCTTCACCCGGGCGATCGGCAGAGCCATGCTGGCGGCAGAGAGTGTCGAGACCCCGGCCGGTCGGTGGCGGTCCTATCGGGACGTCTTCCCTTCAGCCTTCCCGACCAAGTCTGCATCCGATGGTCCGTGAGCAGATCGGGATACGGACGGGGTCAGTGGCCGATCCTGTGGGCGATTTTCGCAAAGAGTGGCAGGCTCAGCGCATGAGGATCGAAGAGTGGTGGCCGAAGTTGGATCCCGCGACCAGGAGTGGTTGATTGCGAACAACGGTGACGTCGTGCCGACCACCGTATTGGGGCAGATCGCAGAGGCCGGCGGCGATGTGACGTCCGATGCCTCATCGATCGGCGACAACGGCCCAGACGGGTTCTTGCTCTCCGATGCCGCGATCGACTGGATCGAGGAGACTGCCAACCACGAGACCGATTCCGATGGGTAGCCCGATGTCCCCGCACCTGGATCGGGCTACCGAACGACGAGGACCTGTTTGTGCGAGGTCAGCGCAGCCTCCTCGCGTGCCCGTAGGCGAAAGACTGAGCTGGATGGACCGCTCTCCGGGGGCTGCGCTCACAAATGCTTCATGAACCTGAAATAGAACGCCCCGAACACCAGGACGATCCCGACGTTGGCCATCAGCCGCTCCCAGAAGTGGTCCCTGAAGAACAGGACGTCCACGCCAACCACGACGACTACCAGCGCGAGCACGTAAAGCACGGTCGCTGCCTGCCTTCCCATGATTCCTTCCTACTCTGGGCGACGAATCGGAGCAAGACAACGTCCGCTCATAGCCGCATTTCGAGCGGTCGTCACGAAGGACCCTGGCAGCCAGGTGTTCGTAACGGGATGGCTGCCCGGACGCTTTTGGAGCCAATCTCGGCGTCCGTCGAACGATCGCTGTCCGAGCACCGAGTGCTGCATCGTCGTGACGAGCACATCCGGTGCCGACTCCAGGGGTCGGCCTCGATACGTCAGTGGCACCTGGAGCACGCGACCGTCAGCGGTGCGCAGCGGGTGCGTCTCGATGCCGACCTCACCCTCGGGGTCGTCGAACCGGTAGGCACCCACTGCGTCCAGCCCGGACACCGCAGAGCCCCCGCCCAGGCCCTGCCGGGCACCCAGGACCTCATGAGCTCGATCTTCGACGGCACCAGCTCAGCATCGTCGTACATGAGCGCCATGTGGCGACACTCTAGGGACCCCCGCAGGCCGGTGTGCGAGCGTTCACCTGCGGGCACGTGGCATGGCCGCCGTGCGGAGGTCACGTCTAGGGTGCTGTCATGAGCTCTCGGGGCCGCGGGATCCTGATCACCGGCTCCTCCCGGGGAGTCGGTGCTGCCGCGGCGCGTGCGTTCGCGGCACACGGAGATCGCGTCGCGGTCCACTACCGGGAGTCGCAGGATGCGGCGACCGAGGTGGTGGCGGGTCTCGCGGGCGAGGGCCACGCACTCATCCGGGCCGACCTGTCCGATCCCGGTCAGGTCCGAGCACTTGCTGAGCAGGCTGTCGACGCACTGGGTCGAATCGATGTGCTGGTGAACAACGCCGCCCTGTTCCTCGATCCGGCCAACAGCGGCGGCACTGGTCGAGGGACGCATTCGCTGACCGAAGTGGACTACGACGCGTGGGTCGGTGCCTGGCAGACGACGTTGGCGACGAACCTGCTGGGTCCGGCCAACCTCACCTGGTGCGTCGCCCGGCACATGATCGACGTGCCACCCGCCGGCGGTATGCCGAGGGGACGGATCGTCAACATCGGATCGCGCGGTGCCTACCGCGGCGAGCCTGTCGTGCCCGCGTACGGCGCGAGCAAGGCCGGGCTGCACGCGTTCGGCCAGTCGATGGCCCTGGCCCTGGCCCCGAAAGGCATATCGGTCGTGTCGCTGGCGCCGGGCTTTATCGCCACCGACATGGCCGCACCCCTGCTCGAGAGCCCGGAGGGCACCGCGATCCGCGCTCAGAGCCCGTTCGACCGTGTCGCGTCAGCCGAGGAGGTCGCGCGCGCCGTTCTTGCGCTGGCGGACCCGGGTGCGGAGTGGATCTCCGGTGCGGTGGTCGACTTCAACGGCGCCAGCTACCTGCGCTGACCACGACCACCACCGCTGCGGTAGCCGAGTGGACGGAACACCTGCCAGGTCGCGGACTCGCTTGCCCTGAAAGGATGTGGATCGTGGCTCCTGGCTGGTTCGACGACCTCGTCGCGCCGGGTCGCGAGCTGCGCCGCTCCGCCAACGGGGTCCTCTCGGCGTTGAGCTCGCACGAGGGTGGCTCGCGCTACGACGGTCGCGCAGCGCTCTATGACCGCCTCGTGAGCAACAGCTTCTACAACCGTCGTGTGTGGCGCTCCTCTGTCGCCTCGTACGCGACCTTTGCCGCTGCCGCGGTCACCAGCGGGGACGGCCCCATGCTGGACGTCGGGTGCGGCACGGCCGTGTTCACCGCTGACGCATACCGGGTCGCTGAGCGTCCGCTGGTGCTGGTCGACCGCTCGCTGGGCATGCTGACCCGTGCGGCCCAGCGGCTCGAGTTGCGCAGCCAAGACTCGTCTCGGATCGTCCTCGTGCAGGCCGACCTCCTCGATCTGCCGTTTCGACCGGCCTCCTTCTCGACAGTGGCCAGTTTCGGCGTGTTGCACCTGTTCGCGGACGTCGTCACGGTGTTGGACCGCCTGCAGGCACAGCTCGCGCCTGGCGGATCCCTCTACGCCACATCGCTGGTCTCGCAGACAGCCATCAGCAAGGGCGTCCTGATGCTGCTGCACCTCGGTGGTGAGGCCGCGAGTCCGCGACGGGCGAGCGAGCTGGAGGTCCTCGCTGGCTCGGCTCTCGGCGACGAGTTCAGCATGCGCACCGAAGGCTCCATGGCATTCCTGAGCTACCATCCACGAGCCCGATGATCGGCGCCGCAGCCCAGCGCGACCGGTAGTCGCGAGCCACCTCGGCAGTCCCATTTGAGGGCTACATACGGGCCCGACTCGTGGGCATGGACGTTCCAACGGATTTGCCTGTTCTTCGATCTCGCGGTGGATGATGCGGCGATGTTATGTCTGGTTGGGGTATACCCCAACCAGACGTCAGGCGACCGTCCGGAGACCGTCAGGTTAGAGTCGTCTGGACAATTTATTGACAGACGATT
>PKWT01000161.1:0-543 GCA_003132125.1 Micrococcales bacterium
GCGGCCATCGCCGGCAGCTACCGCGGCATGTTCATCCAGGGCGAGGACATCGCGCAGTCCGACCCGAACGTCAAGCACGTCAAGGCGGCACTGGCTTCTCTGGAGCTGCTGATCGTCCAGGACCTGTTCCTCAACGAGACCGCCGCTTTCGCCCATGTGTTCCTGCCCGGGACGTCGTTCCTGGAGAAGGACGGGACGTTCACCAACGCCGAGCGGCGGATCAACCGGGTCCGCCCGGTGATGGAGCCGAGGTGCGGCAAGCAGGAGTGGCAGGTGGCCAGCGAGCTCGCCACGGCCATGGGATACCCGATGCACTACGACCACGGCAGCCAGATCATGGACGAGATCGCAGCCACGACCCCCACCTTCGCCGGGGTCTCGTTCGCCAAGCTGGATGAGGTGGGCAGTCTGCAGTGGCCGTGCAACGCGTCGGCGCCCGACGGCACGCCGACCATGCACGTGGACGGGTTCGTGCGCGGCAAGGGGCACTTCGTGGACACGCCGTTCGTGGCGACCGACGAGCGCACCAGCCGCAAGTTCCCG
>PKWT01000161.1:613-3920 GCA_003132125.1 Micrococcales bacterium
GATCGCCGACCGGATGCCCCAGGGCGTGGTCTATACGACGTTCCACTACCCCAGCAGCGGTGCCAACATCGTCACGACGGACTACTCGGACTGGGCGACCAACTGTCCCGAGTACAAGGTCACCGCGGTCCAGATCGCGCCCACGTCGCAAGCACCCGTCAGCGAGCAGGCCCCCCAGGAGCTGGGCATGGTGCCCCGGTGAGCGACCCCGCAACCCTGGTGCGCATGGTGAACCAGATATCCGCCAACGTGGCCCACCACAGCCACGACCAGGCGGTGGCCGAGATCACCAAGCACCTGCGCGCAACATGGCCGTTGTCCATGCGCTCGGACCTCGTCGCCTATGTCGACGGAGGCGGGCTCGACCTGACCCCGCTCGCAGCGGCGGCCGCCGAACAGCTACGAGTCGGGGGCNNGGTTTCGACCGACCCGGTTTCGACTGACCCGGTTTCGACTGACCCGGTTTCGACTGACCCCTGTCCGACGATGCGTTCGGACCCGGCATACAGCACCATCGAGCGCCCACGCAGGAACGCGACGAGCGTCATACCCACCTCGGTGGCGAGCTCTGCGGCAAGGGATGAGGGTGCCGAAACTGCTGCCAGCAAAGGGATTCCGGCCATCAATGCTTTCTGGGTCAGCTCGAAGCTCGCCCGTCCCGACACCATCAGGACGGTGCCCCGCAATGGCAACCTGTCTTCCTTGAGCGCCCAGCCGATGACCTTGTCCACCGCGTTGTGTCGCCCGACGTCCTCACGGATCACGAGCATCTTCCCGGTCACGCCATCGAACAACCCGGCCGCGTGCAACCCGCCGGTCTTGTCGAACACCGCTTGTTCGGAACGCAGCGCCTCCGGGAACGTGGAAAGGAGCGCGGCATCGATCCGCAACGCGTCATCCCGCACCTCGTATGCCGACTGGGTGCGCACCGCATCGATGCTCGCCTTGCCGCACAGTCCGCACGAGCTGGTCGTGTAGAACGACCGTTCCAGACTGGGGTCCGGCGGCGCGACACCAGGCGCAAGCGTGACATCCAGGACGTTGTAGGTGTTGAGGCCCTCGTCCGTCGCGCCGGCGCAATATCGCACGGTGCTGAACTGCTCGCCGCGCGTGATGACGCCTTCGGAGACAAGGAAGCCTGCAGCGAGGTCGAAGTCGTGGCCAGGAGTCCGCATCGTCACGGCAAGCGGTCGACCGCCGACGCGAATCTCGAGCGGCTCCTCAACAGCCAGCAGATCCTCCTGCGCCACTGAGGAACCGCCCGTTGTTGAATCACCCGCCGCCGAATCACCCAACGCCGAATCACTCGCAGCCGTATCACCCAACGTCAGGCGGATGACTCTTCGGCGCGCGGTGATTCTGCTCATCCGTACAGATCTAACATTTGTGCGAAATTACCGCAAGCCGCAACGCACTTCGCCATGCGATCCGGTGCCCGAAACGTCGTTCGCTACCATCGGGTGACAGCGACGGCGAAGGGGAGAAACAGTGGGCCCGACGGTAGCGGTGACGGGAGCGACTGAGCAGGTGGCTGCGGTTTCGGCGGCCCTGAGGAAAGCGGGCGCCGAGGTGATCGCGGTCGATGATCTCGGATCGTTGAGCGCGGCCGTCGCGGGCCTGGCACCCGGCTCGCTGGACTGCTACGTGCAGCTGCCGGTGCACGTTGCACCGCGCGGCAATGCCGTCATAGACAGGGTGCGCAACTTCTTGGAAGACGGCCTGCTGGCCCGGTTCACCGCCGCCTCGACGATCCTGCCGGCCCTGTCGGACGATGGCCGAGTCATCCTCGTCGGAGGCAACACTCCCGGCGAAGCGTCGGCACCCGATGACCAGAGCGCGCGACTTGCGTTGCTGGACGTCCTTGCCCATGCCATCCAGGCTGACAGGTCGACGACGAGGATCAGGATCCGGCGGCTCCCCAACACCGAGTCGGCCGAGCAGATTGCATCCGTGGCCCTGGGCGGCGAGCCGACCCGCGAGGAGGCGCTGGCCGACCTGCAGGCCCGCGAACCGAAGATGAGCTTCGACGACCTGCGGATCGAGGTCATGGGGCTGGTCAACGGCCAGTTCTGACCCTCCGGAAACTGCTCGCCCGTGACCATCGACAAAGTCGCTCATACAGCCTCATAGTTGCTCCCAGGTTATGTTCACCTTCAGGGAGGTCTTTGGTGTTGTCTTTTCGTCGGTTCGGTCCGGTTCTTGCGGTTTCGCTCGCCTTCCTGATTCCACCCGGCCTCGCCACTGCAGACGCCGGGCAGAATGCTGGCGCCTCGGCCGCAACTGCCGGGTCGGCGAACGGCGCGGTGCACAGCCAGCGGGTATGCGCCACAGTCCCAGCTGGCTATGCCGCGTGCCACGCGCGTGTGGTGACCGACGGAAACCGGACCCCATTGTCCACAAAGACTTGGGGCGGCCACGGGTACTCCCCGACCCAGCTGCGAACCGCCTACGGGCTGACCGGTATGGGCTCGACCACCACGGTGGCGATCGTCGACGCCTATGCGAACCCCAACGCCGCAGCAGACCTCGCGGCCTACCGCAAAGCGTTCACCATCGTCGGTTCCGGGACCCTGACCCAGGTCAACCAGACCGGCGGCCCGATCACGACGGTCCGCGGCAATGTCGGCTGGGGCCAGGAGGAGATGCTCGACCTGGAGATGATCTCGGCGATCTGCCCGGACTGCAAAATCATCTACGTGGGAGCCAACTCCGCCTCGTTCGACGACCTTGGTGCTGCCGTCGACACGGCAGCGAGCCTTGCGAGTGTTGTCTCCAACTCGTACGGCGCCCCTGAGTTCTCCGGCGAAACCGCGTATGCCATCCACTACAACCACCCGGGCGTCGCGATCACCGTCAGCTCCGGAGACGCCGGTTACGGCGTCGAGGCACCGGCGGCCTTCAACACCGTCACCGCGGTCGGCGGCACCACGTTAAAGCTCAAGACCGACAACACCCGACTCAGCGAGACCGTCTGGAGCGGCGCCGGTAGCGGCTGCTCGGCCTACATCGAGAAGCCCAGCTGGCAGGGCGACGCCACCACCTGCAGCAACCGCACTGTGGCCGATGTCGCGGCAGTCGCCGACCCGGCCACCGGGGTCGCGGTCTACGACAGCTACGGGAGCCACCGCGGCAACTGGTACGTCTTCGGCGGCACCAGCGTCGCCGCCCCGATCATCGGCGCCGTCTATGCCCTGTCCGGCAACACCGCCGGCGTCCCGGCATCGGTTGCCTACGCCGCACCGAGCGGTTCGTTGTTCGACGTGAACAGCGGCAGCAACGGGTCGTGCACCGTGGCCTACCTCTGCAC
>PKWT01000161.1:3985-4385 GCA_003132125.1 Micrococcales bacterium
GCTGGCTGGCACTCACGCGCGCGCCGGCCAGCAACGAGCGCAGGCGCAGCGCCGCGAATACGGCGATGAGGCTGATGCCAACGTGAACGCCCACGAACAGCGACCCGTGACCCGCGGTGAGGGCAAAGCCGGCCAGCATGGGACCCGCCGCGGACACGCCGGTCTGGAGTGCCGCGAAGATACCCAGGGTGGTGCCGACCATGCCGGACGGGGCGAGGCTGGCGGTCAGAGGGTTGAGGACCGGGGCGTACATCGTCTCGCCGACGGCGAAGACCCCGAACACCACGATGAACATCGTCCCGGCCAGCACTGGCACGATCGACGCGGCGGCAAGCAGCAGCCACGAGAGAACCCAGATCGACCCGACAGCCACGAGCAACGACGGAGCGGAACGCTTGGC
>PKWT01000161.1:4441-9397 GCA_003132125.1 Micrococcales bacterium
AGACCCGACTCGAACTGCGCATAGAAACCGAGCGCCAGCGTCACCGTGATGACGGCGGTCCATCGCAGGGCCGGCGTCGCCAGGATGACCCGGATCGCGGACGCGGACGCGGACGAGCCAATCGGGGCGTCCTCCGGCGCAGGGACCTCATCCGCAGGCGCGCCGCGGCCGGCGATGCCGATCAACCCGGCAGAGATGAGGAAGCCGAGCGCCGCGGTGGCGAAGGCCGGCCACATGCCGTCGATCGCGTTGAGGTCCACGAGATAGCCGGCGGTAAAGGATCCGATGGCCATACCCACGGCAGCACCCGTGAACAGGAGCGCAAAGACGCGCCTGCGGTCCTCGGAGCTGACCCAGCGCAGCACCAGAACCGTCTGCGCGGGCTGAGCTGCGGTGATACCCGCGCCGAAGACGAACATGCCGGCGAGGAAGAGCACCGGGGTTCCGGCGACAATGAGGAACGCAGTTGCCGCGGCGGCAACGACCTTGGCGACGACGGCGACCCGTGCGGGGTCGAACCGATCAGCGAGCCGGCCACCGAGCGGGGCCGCCACAAGAGCGCCGATGGAGAACAGGCTGGCGGCCGCGGCCGCGACGAGCCCGCCCCAGCCACGCGTGTTCGCCGCATAGGCGTACTGGTAGGGCAGGATCGAGCCCCACCCCAACATGCTGATCGTCGCCGACAACACCAGCAACCGTGCGCGCTTCACCACAACCTCCACGTGTCTTGCTACTCTGCTCGTCTTGCATTTCGCAGTTTTGGATATCGAATATTTCGATATCGAAATCTTAGCATGAGAAGATGACCCGTATGACGACATCCAGGCCCCCGGCCAAGCGCACCCCACCCACGGCGCATGACGAGTACCGCGCCGACGTCGCGGCGTACGTCGCAGCCGGTGGCGACGAGCTGGTGCAGCGGGTCATCACTGCTGTCCACGGTCTGGCTCACAAGCTCGACCAGTGGTACGCGCGGCAGCTGGCCGACCTGGACCTCTCAGCCGGCGAGTGGGCGGTCCTGTCCCGGCTGGCGCGCAGCAACGAGGACGATGCACTGACGCCGAGTCAGCTCGCCGAGGCGACCAGCGTCGCGCCGTCCTCGATGACGCATCGTCTTGACCGGATGGCGCAGCGAGACCTGATCGCCCGTGCCGCAGACCCCGACAACCGCACGCGAGTGCTGATCACGCTTACCGATGAGGGCTGGGCGACGTTCAAGGCCGCCGTGCGTGAGTCCGACATGGTGGAGTCCGACGTGCTGGGGCCGTTGTCCAAGGGCCAGCGCCAGGAGCTTGCCTCACTGCTCGAGGTGCTGATCGCCGGCCTGGACGAGGCGCCTCAGGTCTGAGTCGCCATACCGGGTGCGTATGCCGGCCAAAGGCGGCACCCGCACCCAACCACCCGCCATACCGGGTGCGTATGCCGGCCAAAGGCGGCACCCGCACCCAACCACCCGCCATACCGGGGACGTCTTCCGGCCAAACGCGGCAGACGCACCCAACCCAGTCAGCCGAGCTCGGGGAACCAGATGCCGATCTCGCGGGTGGACGACTCGGGCGAGTCCGAGCCGTGAACGATGTTGGCCTGGACCTTCGCGCCCCAGTCGCGACCGAGGTCACCGCGGATCGTGCCGGGCAACGCGACGGTCGGATCGGTGGCGCCGGCCAGGGCGCGGAAGCCCTCGATGCAGCGTTGGCCCTCGATGACCGCAGCGGTCACCTGGCCGCCGGACATGAACTCCATCAGCGGCTCGTAGAACGGCTTGCCCTCGTGCTCGGCGTAGTGCTTGGCCAGCCGTTCGCGGTCAGGGGTGAAGATCGACAGGGCCACCAACGTGTAACCCTTGGCCTCGATCCGGCGCAGGACCTCACCGGAAAGCCCCCGCGCGAAGCCGTCGGGCTTAATCAGGACCAGCGAACGTTCCGTCTGTGTCGTCACAGTCCGCAAGCCTATCCGTCCTGCGTCGACGGCTCGGACTGCGTTGAATGCCCGGCTGGGTCGGACTGACCGGACGGCTCGGACTGCGTTGCACGCCCGGACTGCCCGGACAGCTCGTGCGTCTCATGCCACTGGGCGTCCACGCGCTTGGTGTGCGCGTCCATGGCGCGGCCCTGGACCAAGGCCAGCACCCAGAGCGCGCCGAACAACAGCCCGACGACCAGCATCGCGGGGACGATGAACGCGCAGGCCAAGGTCGCCAGCTGCAGGGCCCAGCCCAGCGTGATGCCCCACGGGCGACGCAACAGCCCGGCGTCAAGGATGCACAGCACCGCCAGCAGCGACCCGATGAGCAGGAACGTGCCGGAGGCGGGCGATCCCGTTGCCGATGCAAGGGCGCGGGCGACGAGCCCACCGAAGAACACGGCCAGGCCCTGCGTTCCGACAACCACGCCCGCGAGGCGGCGGGTCATCTTGCCCGGCACGCCATAGAGAGTCAGGGACCTCATCCGTCGGTCAGACCCAGCAGCATCCGAACCTCGGCCGCAGTGGTGATCGAGCCCGTGGCCAACACCGCCCCGCCGACACCGCCCTCGTCGGCAAGACCCGCGGCACGGTCGAGCGCATCGGGCAGGTTCTCCACCACGGTCACGCGGTCCTCACCAAAGATCTCGATGGCAATGCGGCCCAAGCGGTCAGGGCTCATGGCACGCGGTGATGTGGTGCGGGAAATGACGATCTCGTTGAGGGCGGGCTCGAGGATCTCAAGAATCGCCCTCGCGTCCTTGTCCTCCAGAATCGCAACGAGCCCAACGACTTTGGCGAAGTTGAAGGAGTCCTCCATGGCCGCTGTCAGGGCCAGGGCACCGGCCGGGTTGTGCGCCGCATCCACGAGGACGGTGGGCGAACGGCGAACGATCTCCAGACGGCCTGGCGATGACGCCCCTGCCAGCCCAGCGCGGACCAGGTCGATATCGAGACGATGTTCGCCACCACCGACAAACGCCTCGACGGCCGCCAGCGCCACCGCGGCGTTATGGCCTTGGTGGGGCCCGTGCAGGGGAACGAAGAGGTCGTCATAGTCACCACCCAGGCCGCGTATGGCGAGCTGCTGGCCGCCGACCGCGAGCTCGCGGCGCAGAATGCCGAACTCGTTGCCCTCAAAGGCTGGCGTCGCGCCGACCTCCTCGGCACGCGCGACAAGGATCTGTGCGACCTCGGGCTCTTGCAGCCCGCTGACCAGCACCGAACCGGGCTTGATGATGCCGGCTTTCTCTGTCGCGATGCCCTCCAGCGACGACCCCAGGAACCGCTCGTGGTCAACGGCGATCGGAGTCACCACGGCGACCTTGGCGTCCACGACGTTGGTGGCGTCCCACGACCCACCCATGCCCACCTCGACGATGGCCACGTCGACCGGGGCATCGGCGAACGTGGCATAAGCGACGGCGACCAGAACCTCGAAGTAGGTCATTCTCGGAGCACCATCGGCGGCAGACTTGGCGTCGACCATCTCGATGAAGGGGAGCACGTCCTCGTAGGAAGCGGTGAACCTCTCGGCGTCAATCGCCTCGCCGTTCAAGGCGATCCGCTCACGCATGTTGTGCAGGTGAGGCGAGGTGAACCGTCCGGTCGACAGGCCCATCTCGCGAAGCATGCGCTCGATCATCCGCGTCGTCGAGGTCTTGCCGTTGGTGCCGGTGACGTGGATGACGGGGAAGGCATGCTGTGGGTCGCCGAGCAGATGCATCACGGCGGCGATGCGATCCAGCGAGGGTTCGAGGTCGTGCTCCGGCGCTCGCCCGAGGATGGCCTTCTCGATCTCGCGCATCAGATCTTCTTCACGAGGATGCGGATGGGCTGGTTGTCGCCGACGACGGCATCCACGCCCTGGCCTTCGGGCAGTGGGTGGGCCGAACCGGCCGAACCGAACTGCACCGACAGCGTCTCGAGCATGATCAGCTCCTGATGGGCCACGGTGGCCGCCCAGACGTCGTCATCGCCGCTCACGGTGAGGCTGATCCGGTCACTGACGTCCAGGCCCGCATCACGACGGGCCTGCTGGACGGCACGGATGACGTCGCGGGCAAGCCCCTCTGCAGCCAGCTCCGGTGTCACCGTGGTGTCCAGGACGACAAAACCGTTGTGCGGCAGCATGGCGGTGACCCTCGACGACACGTGGGATTCGCTCGCAGCGCGATCGGCAACGGCGCGATCGGCAACAACACCCTCGATCGAACCTGCTTCAGCGACAACGGCTTCGAGGGAGTACTCCCCCTCGACGAGGGCCAGGCCGCCTGCGGTGACGGTGCCGTCCTGGGACACCGACCAGTCACCACTCTTGCTGCCCTTGATGGCGAGCTGAACGTTCTTGCCCAGACGCGGACCGGCCGCCCTGGCGTTCACGGTCAGCTTCCGCGAGACGCCGAAGTCGGACTCACTGGCCGAGTCGAGGTCCACCAACGTGACGGTCCGGACGTTGGTCTCGTCCGCCACGATCGCGGCGAAGGCGTCAAGCGCCTCGACATCAGCGGTGACGACCGTGAGGTCCTGAAGGGGCAGGCGGTTCCTGAGCCCACCCGCCTTACGCAGACCCGAGGCCACCGAGCAGATCTCGCGAGCGCGGTCCATTGCTTCGACCAGCTCGTCATCTGCGGGCAGGTCGGTGGAGTCCGGCCAGTCGGTCAGGTGCACCGAACGGGCTCCCGTCAGGCCGCGCCAGATCTCTTCGGTCGTGAACGGCAGCAGCGGGGCGGCCACCCGGGTGATGACCTCGAGCGTCGTGTACAGCGTGTCGAATGCCTCGGTGGACGAGGCGCTCTCGCCGTCCCAGAACCGGTCGCGCGAGCGACGGATGTACCAGTTGGAGAGCACGTCGAGGAAGCCGCGCACGGACTCGCACGCGGAGGCCACGTCATACGTGTCGAGATGCTTCTGCACTTCTTCGACGAAGCGGCGCAGCTTGGCCAGCAGGTAGCGGTCGAGAACGTCCTCCGACGCGGTGGACCACTTGGCCTC
>PKWT01000037.1 GCA_003132125.1 Micrococcales bacterium
CGGATTCAGTCCGAGCAGGCGCACGACCTGGCCGTTCGCTGGAACTGCAAGGCCGGCAAGTGCGGTTCATGCAGCGCCGAGGTCAACGGTCGTCCGCGGCTGATGTGCATGGCCCGGATGAACACCTTCACCAAGGAAGAGACCGTGACGGTCACGCCGTTGCGCACCTTCCCGATCATCCGTGACCTGGTGACGGACGTGTCCTTCAACTACGAGAAGGCTCGTCAGATCCCTGCCTTCGCGCCGCCGAAGGACCTGGCTCTGGGTGAGTACCGCATGGCCCAGGTCGACGTCCAGCGTTCGCAGGAGTTCCGCAAGTGCATCGAGTGCTTCCTGTGCCAGGACGTCTGTCACGTGGTGCGCGACCACGAGGACAACAAGAAGTCCTTCTCCGGACCGAGGTTCCTCATCCGTGCTGCGGAGCTCGCCATGCATCCGCTGGATGCTCGCAAGGACCGGGCCGACTTCGCCGTGGAGGAGCAGGGGATCGGCCTGTGCAACATCACCAAGTGCTGCACCGAGGTATGCCCCGAGCACATCAAGATCACCGATAACGCCATCATCCCGATGAAGGAACGGATCGTCGATCGCAGATACGATCCACTGGTATGGCTGGGCAAGAAGATCAGTCGCAGGACCGACTGACCCGGGCGTTCTTCGCGAGACCCGTTCTGGATGTGGCACCCGAGCTTCTCGGGTGCCACATCTCGCATGCGGGTGTCACGGTGCGTCTCACCGAGGTTGAGGCGTATGACGGGTCGAACGACTCCGGCTCTCATGCTTTCAGGGGGCTCACCCCGCGCACGCAGGTGATGTTCGGCGAGCCGGCTGGCCTGTATGTCTATTTCAGCTATGGGATGCACTGGTGCGCCAACCTTGTCTGCGGTTCCGTCGGGTCCGCCAGCGCAGTGCTCCTGCGCGCGGGTGAGGTGATCGACGGGCTGGAGGTGGCTCGTTCGCGTCGGCCAGGTGTCACCGACCGAGACCTGGCGAGGGGCCCTGCCCGACTGGCGCTGGCGCTCGCGCTCGGCCGCGACCAGAACGGCATGGACACCTGCGCGGCTGACAGCCCTTTCGTGGTGCGTACGGGGACGCCAGACGCCTCATCAGCCTCAAAGGGTGCCAGCGTGCGGACCGGGCCCCGCGTCGGGGTCAGCGGGCCGGGTGGCGACGCGGCGGTTTACCCCTGGCGGTTCTGGCTCGAAGGGGAGGCGACGGTTTCGGCATACCGCGCTGGTACGGTCCGTCCACCGAAACCGGTTGGCCGCTCCCCGGAGGCGTAGGGCAGGCTGTGCCGTGACCGCATGGGCCAGTGAAGGGAACAGGACGCTGTGAGCGACATCCTCGAAGAGCTGCACTGGCGTGGTCTGGTGGCGCAGACCACCGATGAGCCTGCGCTGCGCGAGGCACTCGCCGATGGACCCGTCACCTTCTACTGCGGTTTCGACCCGACCGCGCCCAGCCTGCACATGGGCAATCTCGTCCAGCTGATCCTGATGCGTCACCTGCAACGGGCGGGCCACCACCCGATCTGCCTCGTGGGTGGTTCCACCGGCTTGATCGGCGACCCCAAGGCAACGGCTGAGCGCACCCTGAACTCGCCCGAGACGGTGGCGACCTGGGTGGCACGCATCCAGGCCCAGGTGCAGCCGTTCCTGGACTTTGGGGGGGACAACCCCGCCATCATGGTCAACAACCTTGACTGGACCGCACCGATGTCCGCGCTGGACTTCCTGCGCGACGTGGGCAAGCACTTCAGGGTCAACGCCATGATCAAGAAGGACGCCATCGCGACACGCCTGGCCAGCCAGGACGGCATCTCCTACACCGAGTTCAGCTACCAGCTGCTGCAGGGGATGGACTACCTGCACCTGTACCGCGCCTATGGCTGCACCCTTCAGACCGGTGGCACCGACCAGTGGGGCAACCTGACGGCCGGCTCCGATCTGATTCACCGTGCCGAGCATCAGTCGGTGCACCTGCTGACCACGCCTCTGGTGACCAAGGCCGATGGCACGAAGTTCGGCAAGACCGAGACCGGGACCGTCTGGCTCGACGCGGAGCTGATGTCCCCCTACGCCTTCTACCAGTTCTGGATCAACGCCGAGGATGCGGCAGTGATCGGCTACCTCAAGACCTTCACCGATCGCACCCGGGCCGAGATCGACGCGCTGGAAGCGTCGGTCGCCGGGACACCCTTCAAGCGCGAGGCCCAGAAGACGCTGGCCGCCGACGTGACGACCTTGGTGCACGGCGCTCTCGCCACGTCCGCGGTGCAGGCCGCCAGCGAGGCGTTGTTCGGCAGGGGGGACCCGCGTGCCCTGGATGCCGGCACGTTGCGTGACGCGACCGCTGAGCTGCCAGGGGGAGAGGTCGCACCCGGAGCCTCGGTGGTGGACGTTCTGGTCGCCACGGGTCTGGTGGAGAGCCGGAACGCCGCTCGACGAGTCATCAGCGACGGAGGCGTGTCGATCAACAACGACAAGGTGACGGATCTGGACGCCGTTCTGGCCGCGGAAGACTTCCTCCATGGCCAGGTTGCCCTGGTCCGTCGAGGACGCAAGTCCCTTGCGGCAGCACGTCGTTCACTCTGATCGACGTGCTCGTCTGGGCTCCTCGGCAGCACGCTGACCAGCGGATTTGCGCTGGGTGGTGACGACGACCTACAGTTCACCCGGTCAGCCCGCGAGGGAGGAACGGACACCACTGAAGCCGGCGCGCAAGCACGGTTCGAAGTGGCCGGTCCCTCGGGTTGCCCGCCAAAGTCCCGCATGTCGCTTCGATCGACGATCGGTGCCGATTATGCGAACGGCCGCTTGGCGGATAAGTTTGAACGGTTGCCCCGA
>PKWT01000387.1:0-7126 GCA_003132125.1 Micrococcales bacterium
CGCTGCATGGAAGGCGACTTCACCGTCATGCGAGTGTTTGGGCAGTGGCAGATCGGTGACGACGTGCCGCAGGACGCTCTCACGAGGCTCATGGCCTGCAACGAGCTGACCCTGCGTCTCAACGTGGTCAAGGCCGGCATCGCGAACGAGACGCTGGTCGTGACCGGCGAACACGTCGTCGGCCCGGACACCGACGTCAAGGGGCTGCTCGTCGTGACGACGCAGCTGGTGCTGTCAGCGGTCCACTTGTGGCACGAGACGATCATGGGCCGAGCGCAGGGCGAGACAACCGAGACGGAGCAGTCATGAGTAAGGTCGTTCAGTTCGAGGTCGAGGGTGGCATCGGCACCATCCGTCTGGAGCGCCCGCCCATGAACGCGCTCAACTTCGATGTTCAGGATGGTCTCGCCGCCGCCGCGAACGAAGCCACCATGCGCAAGGACGTCTCCGCGGTCATCATCTATGGCGGTGAGAAGGTGTTCGCCGCGGGTGCGGACGTCAAAGAGATGCAACCCATGTCGTACACGGACATGGTCGACCGCTCCGCGGCGTTGCAGGCCGCCTTCATCGCGATCGCCCGGATCCCCAAGCCCACCGTGGCCGCCATCACCGGCTATGCGCTCGGCGCCGGCTGCGAGCTTGCCCTGGCCTGCGACTTCCGGGTCGCCGCCGACAACGCAAAGCTCGGTCAGCCCGAGGTGTCGCTCGGCCTCATCCCCGGAGCCGGCGGAACCCAGCGACTGTCGCGGTTGATCGGCCCCGCCCGGGCCAAGGACATGATCTTCACCGGGCGTTTCGTGTCTGCCGAGGAAGCCCTGGCCATCGGTCTGGTGGACGAGGTTGTCCCGGAGGCTGAGGTCTACGCCGCGGCGCGTCGGCGCGTGGAGCGCTACGTGGGCGGCCCGGCATACGCCATCCGTGGGGCCAAGGAGGCCATCGACCGGGGCCTCGAGGTCGATCTCGATACCGGCCTGGAGATCGAGCGGATGCAGTTCGCCGCCATCTTCGCGACCCGCGACCGTGAAATCGGCATGAAGCACTTTGTCGAGCATGCGCCGGGCAAGGCGCCGTTCGAAGGCTGCTGAGGTCCGCACAGGTGCCGCGAGCCTCATCCCTCGTGGTGTCGTGGATCACGGTCCTCGAAAGTCCTATCCTGCGGTGACGCCTGTCAGGATGTTCCGAACCCACCCTCGCACGACCTGCAGTCACACGACCTGCAGCACACCCCACGGAAGAGGACGCGCCAACGATGAACATCGTCGTCTGTATCAAGTACGTGCCCGACGCCCAGGCCGAGCTCACCTTCAACGCATCGGACAACACCACCGACCGGCTGGGCGTTGAGGGTCTGCTCTCGGAGCTCGACGAGTACGCGATCGAGGCAGGCCTCAAGCTCGCCGAGGCTGCCGCTGGGGGAGTCGCCGAGAACACCGTCACCGTGCTGACCGTCGGCCCGGACAAGGCGGCCGATGCCATCAAGAAGGCGCTGCAGATGGGCGCCCACGCGGGTGTGCACGTCAGCGACGAGGCGATCCACGGGTCCGACGCCGCGGCGACCTCGCTCATCCTGGCCGAG
The DNA here is from genome assembly GCA_003132125.1 of Micrococcales bacterium. Classification (GTDB taxonomy): domain Bacteria; phylum Actinomycetota; class Actinomycetes; order Actinomycetales; family Dermatophilaceae; genus UBA4719. The sequence goes on from PKWT01000387.1 coordinate 1,577, forward strand.
GCTGTGAAGAAGATCGGCAGCCCGGATCTGATCCTGACCGGTATGGCGTCCACGGACGGCTCGATGGGCGTCGTTCCGGCTATGCTCGCCGAACGTCTGGGCCTGCCCCAGGTGACGCTCGCCGCCGAGCTGACCGTCGACGGTGGCACCGTGATCATTCGACGCGACGGTGACACGGCCTCCGTGACGATCACGGCTTCCCTGCCGGCTCTGGTCTCGGTCACCGATCAGATCAACGAGCCGCGTTATCCGTCCTTCAAGGGCATCATGGCCGCCAAGAAGAAGCCGGTCGAGACGTGGTCGTTGGCCGACCTGGGCCTTGACGCCGGCTCGGTGGGCCTGGCCGCGGCCTGGACCAAGGTCGAGTCCTTCACCAAACGTCCGCCACGTGCGAAGGGCCAGATCGTCACCGATGAGGGTGACGGCGGCACCCAGCTTGCAGAGTTCCTGACCACCCACAAGTTCGTCTGAACCGACCAGATTGATCATCCGACAAGGCTGATCACCCGAACAGGCTGATCACGTGAAGAGAAGTAGGAGCAACGCATGGCTGAAGTTCTCGTTCTGGTCGACCACGTCGACGGCATGGTCCGAAAGACCACCCTCGAGATGCTGACGATCGCGCGCCGCCTCGGTGAGCCGTCCGCAGTCTTCATCGGCGCAGGGCTCGATGCCGCCAAGGAGGTCTTGGCGCAGTATGGCGCCGAGAAGCTCTATGGGTTCGAGTCTGCTGACTACGACGACTACGTGGTGGCCCCCAAGGCCGAGGTGCTGGCGCAGCTTGTCACCTCCGCATCACCTGCGGCAGTCCTGATGACCTCGTCCCCTGAGGGCAAGGAGATCGCTGGTCGGCTCTCGATCAAGACCGAGTCGGGTCTGATCACCGACGCGGTCGACGTGCAGGCCGGTGAGGGTGGCGCGGTGCGCACGACCCAGTCCGTGTTCGCGGGTGGCTACACCGTGCAGGCGACAGTTACCAAGGGCACGCCGATCATCACGGTCAAGCCGAACTCGGTTGCGCCGGAGGCGGTCTCGGGTGCCGCCGTCGAACAGGCCGTCGAGGTCTCGATCTCAGAGGGCGCCAAAGGTGCCCGGATCACCGACCGCAAGCCGAGGGCCGCCACCGGACGGCCTGAGCTGACCGAGGCTGCGATCGTGGTCTCCGGCGGCCGCGGCACCGCCGGCGACTTCTCCAAGATCGAGGAGTTCGCTGACTCACTCGGTGCCGCTGTCGGCGCGTCGCGCGCTGCCGTTGACGCAGGGTGGTACCCGCACACCAGCCAGATCGGGCAGACCGGCAAGGAGGTCTCCCCTCAGCTCTACGTCGCGGCGGGTATCTCTGGCGCCATCCAGCACCGCGCCGGTATGCAGACGTCCAAGACGATCATCGCGATCAACAAGGACGAAGAAGCGCCCATCTTCGAGCTGGTCGACTTCGGTGTCGTCGGAGACCTGTTCAAGGTCCTGCCGCAGGCCACCGAAGCCGTCAACAAAGCCAAAGGCTGACGCGGCCGGTACTGCCTACGCAACCAGCACGGCATACGCAGCGGCGCCCGTCCCCACGCTGGGGTCGGGCGCCGCTGTCCGTTGACCACGCTGGCGACCCCGTCCGTTGCCTGCCACCGCGGCCTGTCCGTGTGCCGTCAAACGTGCACGACGACCCGTTGGCTCGGTTGCTGAGCACGAAGCCTGCGGGTTAGTGCGTCTCGTGCACGTTTGACGGCTGTAACGACGACATCGCGGGGGCCACATCACGTTGTCCGGGGTCGCTGCGCTCGCACTTAGACTCGACGGGTGCGCGACTCCTTTGTCTACCTCGACCATGCGGCGACCACGCCGATGCTGCCCGAAGCGATCGAGGCAATGACGGCGCAGATGGCCACGGTCGGCAACGCCTCCTCCCTGCACACCTCTGGCAGGGCTGGGCGGCGCGTGGTCGAGGAGTCCCGCGAGACGATTGCCCAGGCTCTGGGCGCCCGTCCCTCGGAGGTGCTGTTCACCTCTGGCGGCACCGAATCCGACAACCTGGCCATCAAGGGCTTGTTCTGGGCCCGTCGGGACGCCGATCCCCGCAGGGTGCGGCTCTTGGTCAGCGTCGTTGAGCACCATGCGGTCCTCGACTGTGTCGACTTCCTCGAAGCACACGAGGGTGCCAAGGTCACCTGGCTCGAGGTCGACCACCTCGGTCGCGTGCACCCGGAGACGGTGCGTGCCGCCATCGAGGCCGACCCCGACTCCGTAGCGCTCGTCAGCGTGATGTGGGCCAACAACGAGGTCGGCACCGTTCAGCCGGTTGCCGAGATCGCCGCCGTGGCGCACGCGTTCGGCATCCCGGTGCACAGTGACGCCGTGCAGGCGGCCGGCCAGGTTGAGGTGGACTTCGCCAAGAGCGGGCTTGACCTGATGAGTGTCAGCGGCCACAAGGTCGGTGGCCCGCAGGGTGTGGGCGCGCTGTTGGTGCGACGTGATGTCACCCTCGTGCCCTTGTCACACGGCGGAGGCCAGGAGCGACAGCTCCGCAGCGGCACCTTGGACACGCCGGCGATCCGTGGCTTCGCCGTGGCCGTGCAGCACGCCACAGCCAACAGGGAGGCGACCTCTGAGCGGCTGATTGCTCTGCGCGACAGGCTGATTCGCGGCGCCCAGGATGCCGGCTTCGGAGTCCAGGTGACCGGCGACTGGGAGCCGGGCGACGGCATACGGCGTCTTCCGGGCAACGCGCATCTGCTCGTTCCCGGTTGTGACGGTGACTCCCTCCTCTATCTGCTGGACGCAGCGGGGGTCGAGTGCTCCACCGGCTCCGCCTGCCAGGCCGGCGTTCCCCAGCCCAGCCACGTTCTGCTGGCCATGGGTATGCCGGAACAACAGGCCCGTGGCGCGCTGCGGCTCACGCTCGGACACACCTCCACCGCCGCGGACGTCGACGCGTTCCTGGCGGCGCTGCCGGCAGCGGTCGAGCGGGCGCAAAGGGCGCAGGTGGCGACGAGCACGACCGCGAAGCCGAGGAACTGATGCGTGTTGTGGCCGCCATGAGCGGCGGCGTCGACTCGGCGGTGGCTGCGTTGCGCATGCTCGAGGCGGGGCACGAGGTCGTCGGGGTGCATCTCGCGCTGAGCCAGAACTCCGCCACCCTTCGCGAGAGCGCGCGAGGCTGCTGCACCATCGAGGACGCAGGTGACGCCCGACGCGTCGCGGACATGCTCGGGATTCCGTTCTACGTCTGGGACATGGCCGCGCGATTCACACATGACGTGGTCGAGGACTTCATCGCCGAGTACGCCGCAGGTCGCACCCCCAACCCCTGCCTGCGCTGCAACGAGAAGATCAAGTTCGCGGCGTTGTTGGACAAGGCGCTGGCGTTGGGGTTCGACGCGGTGGCGACTGGCCACTACGCTCAGATCGTCGAAAGCCCTTCTGGCACAAGGGAGCTGCACCGCGCGGTCGATATGGCAAAGGACCAGTCCTACGTTCTGGGTGTGCTCGACGAGGAGCAGCTGGCCCGGTCGTTCTTCCCCCTGGGCGACACGGCCAAGCCCCAGATCCGCGAGGAGGCCAGGGCGCGCGGGTTCTATGTCGCGGCCAAGCCCGACAGCCACGACATCTGCTTCATCCCCGATGGCGACACCCGCAAGTGGCTGACCGACCGCCTCGGTGAGCAGGCCGGCGACATCGTGGAGACCGACGGGACCAAGGTCGGGGAGCACTCCGGCGCCTACGCATTCACGGTCGGACAGCGTCGCGGACTTCACCTCGGCCAGCCAGCCGCCGGTGGCGAGCCCCGCTATGTCGTGGAGGTGCAGCCCAGCACCAACACCGTCGTGGTCGCAGCCGGCGAGCTTCTGGGCGTCGACACCATCACCGGTGAGCACGCTCGCTGGTGCGGTCCGGCGCCGGAGGGCGTGGTGTCGGTGGGTGCACAGGTTCGGGCCCACGGTGAGGAGGTCCCTGCGACGGCCTGGGCTGACGGCAAGAAGGTCGAGGTCCGCCTCGAGCGTCGTATCCGTGGTGTGGCGCCCGGTCAGTCCGTCGTCCTGTATGACGGCACGCGCGTGGTCGGGTCCGCCACTATCGCCAGCACAGGGACACACAGGCCGCCCGCAGTCGGACCGGTTTCAGCCCAGATAGGCTCGCCGGCGTGAGTAGAGCCACGGGGGTCGGGTCATGGCCCGACACGGATGTACGCCACGCGATGTCAGTCGTACGAGAGCTGCTCTCCGAGGACGGACTGCCATATCTGCCAGAGCTTCCCGCGCGTGGGCCGGGGGCCGACATGATCGGTCGGGGCGCCGGGCTGCTCGCCGATCTGAAGGTCGACCTGCAACCCATGGGATGGCGGTTCGTCGACCGCGCAGGGCGGGACTCTCACCGCACGGCGGCGCTGCTGCGCGAGGACCTCGACGAGCTGGCTGAGGCTTTCGACGGCTACGACGGCGACCTCAAGGTGCAGATCGCCGGACCGTGGACCCTTGCCTCCTCGATCTGGCTGCATCGCGGCGAGCGTTCTGTGGTCGATGCCGGCGCCACCCGCGACCTGATCGGCTCGCTCGCGGAGGGACTGCGCGTTCATCTCGGCGAGCTCGCCCGCCTCGTCCCCAGGGCGCGCCTCGTGGTCCAGATCGATGAACCCGGCCTGCCGTCGGTCCTGTCCGGAGAGCTGCCCACGGCATCTGGCTTCGGCCGGATCCGCGCGATCGACCCAACGGTCGCCGCCGAAGGACTGCGCGACGTCGTCGAAGCCGCCGGCGACCGGCATACCGTCGTGCATTGCTGCGCACCGAACGTGCCGCTGGTGCTGCTGCGGAACACCGGTGTCACAGCCGTGTCGCTCGATGTCACCTTGCTGACCCCCAAGGGGTGGGAGTCCGTCGCCGCCACCGTCGAGTCCGGCGTCGAGCTCTGGGCGGGAGTGGTTCCCACCGACGAGACCCGCACGAAGGTTACCGATGTCATCAACCCGCTGGTAGAGGCGTGGCGCCGCGTTGGACTGCCCCTCGCGGACCTGTCCAACGTGACCCTCACGCCAGCCTGCGGTCTGGCCGGGCTCACACCGTCGGGCGCCCAAAGCGTCCAACGACTGGCCGTGGACGCGGCACGGGCATTGACCGAGACCGCCGGGAGTTGACCATCACATGACTGCCCACCCGACGGCCCATCCAACAGCCGGGACCAGAGGCGTCGGTCCGGGGACGAGCGAGGCCATGAAGGTCACCCGTGTTCCGTGGCAGATCAAGTTCACGGCGCTCGCGTTCATCTGGGGATCGAGCTTCCTGCTGATGAAGGTCGGCCTGAGATCCCTTGCGCCGCTGCAGATCTCCGGACTGCGCATCCTCAGTGGTGCGGCCGTTCTGCTGCTCCTCCTGACCGCCTCGCGGGGCCGGCTGCCCAGGGACCGGCGCATCTGGGGACACCTGATGGTCACCGGCTTCTTCCTGGGCAGCTTCCCGTTCAGCCTGTTCGCCCTGGGGGAGGAGCGGGTCAGCTCGGCGCTGGCGGGCATCGGGAACTCGATCACCCCTATCGCCACCGTGCTGTTCAGCCTGCTGCTGCTCA
>PKWT01000387.1:7132-7713 GCA_003132125.1 Micrococcales bacterium
GACCTCCTCGGGTTCGGCATAACGCTGGTGGCCGGAACGTCCTACGGCGTCGGCTGGACCTATACCAAGCGGTTTCTGGCCAAGGCGGACTTCGGCGGGCTCACGCTGCCTGCCGCGCAGATGCTGACCTCCGCCGGGCAGATGCTGGTCGCCCTGCTGATCTGGTGGCTCACCCAGCGCGCCCACCTGTCGCTGGCGGCGCCGTGGTCCTTGCACGCGAACACCGANNTTCCAGTACGACGTCGTGCGCGCGGCGGGTCCGACCGTCGGAGCTTCGGTCACCTACCTGATCCCGGTGGTATCGGTTGCCCTGGGGGTTCTGGTGCTGCACGAAAGGCTCCAGTGGCCGCAGTTCGTCGGCGCCGCTGTTGTTCTGACCGCAGCGGTGCTGATCGGGCGGTCCCGCCGACGGTGAGCTGCCGGCGATGAGCCCGTGGGTGGCGATCCGCGGGGGAGTGCCCTGTCGTCGCTGTGGTGCAGGATGTGGGCTGTGACCGACCTGCCGACCGACGTCCCTGATGAGGCACGCCACGAGTGGACCGATCTTGCCGAGCAGGTTCGTGCTCACCAGTTCAGCTACC
>PKWT01000090.1:0-556 GCA_003132125.1 Micrococcales bacterium
ACAACACAGACCAGCCTCGCGCTCGTTGTGCGAGATTGGTATCCGGGGTGTTCCATCTTGGCACCAGTGTCTGCGCGGATTTGGTACAGAAAGGTGCGCCATCTTGGTAGTCTGATCTGATGGTTGACTTTGCCGACTACCGACCCCGACTTGTCGATAGGCACCTGGGTGACCTGTTCGCCGAGTTTCCCGCGGTGATGATCAACGGCGCACGGGCTACGGGCAAGACGACGACGGCACGCCAGCATGTGTCCGCGGTGCTTTCGCTTGACATCCCCGGTGTAGCAGCGTCGATGCGGGCGGACCCGGATGCGGCGCTGCGGCGTGCGGGACGGCCGCTTCTTTTGGACGAGTGGCAGGAAGTCCCGGAGGTCCTCGGTGCTGTTAAACGAGCTGTGGATCGCGACTCTCGTCCGGGACAGTTCTTGCTCACCGGCAGCGTGCGTGCCGAGCTGAGCAATGAGATGTGGGCTGGCACCGGACGAATTGTGCGGTTGTCGATGTACGGGATCACCGAACGCGAGGTGCTCGAGGTCGAACTCACAGCGCGGCCCTC
>PKWT01000090.1:589-9673 GCA_003132125.1 Micrococcales bacterium
GGAACGCAAAGACCCTGTCCGGTTGCGCCGATACTTCGAAACGGTCTGTCTGAACATGGCCGGCATGCCCACGGACCTGTCGCTGTACCAGGAGGCGGGGGTGAACGCGAAGACCGCGGCCAGCTACGACCGGCTGCTGGAGAGTCTTTACGTCGTCGAGCAGGTGCCTGCTTGGTCGAACAACCGGCTCAAGTCCCTCGTGCAAGCCAGAAAGCGTTACGTGGTCGACCCGGCCCTGGCTGCCGCGGCCACCCGCATGACTCCCGACGCAGTTCTGCGCGACGTGGACATGCTGGGGCGGATCTTCGATACGTTCGGGTTAGCCCAGCTGCGACCCGAGGCAGCCCTGATGTTTCCGAAGCCTCAGATCAGGCACCTGCGCACCCGAGCCGGGCGCCAGGAGGTCGACCTTGTGATCGAACTGTCGGCGGGCCGGGTCGTGGGTCTCGAGTTCAAAGCGGGAGCTGCACCGGATGCGCGTGACGCTCGGCATCTGCGCTGGCTCGCCGACGAGATCGGGACCGACTTCGCAGCCGGCGCGGTAGTCCACAGCGGAAGCCAGGTGTACGAGCTAGCTGAGCGGGTCTGGGCTATTCCGATGTGTGCACTCTGGGGCTGAACGCGGAGAAAGTAGACCTTTCTGCGGGCGCCGGGGCTGGCGACAGCACGCCACAAATCGGCGCACTCACCGTTACCGACCCCCCGTGTTTCGGACAGTCTTGTGAGGCACCGGCGGGGTGCCATGGCTCTGATGGTGCCCGCACACGCAGGCCTCGAACATGGACACACGCTGTCTCAACCGTGGGTGTCTCACCACGAAGGAAGCCAGACATATGGCGTCACCGTTAGACGCCCCATTGATCACCGGACGCACCTCCGGACGGCCTATACGGACACCGCCCCCCGCGGCACCACCGCTGGCCTGCGGCATCACCCTAGGTCGTTCGCTGACCGGGACAAGGGCAGGTCCGACAGCGACATGCACATGCCGAGGTGTCGGTCCTTACGCCCTCTCAACCAGGTCAGACACGGGTGGCGCAGTGGGGTCGGTGAATGGGCGTCGGCGTTGAGTGGAACGTCTTAGATCTTGCTATATCGACGGATAGGTGCCTATCCTGACGGATAGTTGACTGTTTCGCGAGATAGGACACCCTGATGGAACCGCGACTTTCTGATGATCCGGCCTTTGAGGATCTGACCGCACGTGCCCGGATCAGGGAAGCCGCGATTCGACTGTTCGCCGAGCATGGCGTTGAGGAAACTGCGATTCTTGACATCGCCAAGGAGGCTGGCGTCTCGGGTGGCCTCATTCGCCACCATTTCGGGTCCAAAGAGGGGCTGCGAGTGGCCTGTGACACGTATGTCTACAGCGAACTCGTCCGCTTCAAGCTGGAGGCGCTCGAGAAGCGCAAGGCGGATCCGGAGTTCCTGGTGACCTTCGACGCCCGTCAGGTGCTCCTGCGTCGCTACTTCGGACGGGCGATGATCGACGGGTCCCCTGCGGCCGCATCGAGGTTCGACGAAATCGTCGATGAGTACGAGCAATGGTTCATCGACCAGCCCGGCCTTGACCTGGCCGACGCCCGCGCCTGCGCAGCCGTCATGACCGGTATGACGATCGGCGTGCTGACCATGCAGCACCACATCGCCCGCGCACTCGCGGAAGACCCCCTGTCGCCGAAGTTGCAGGAACGGATCAGCCTGGCCTACGGCGACATCTACTCCCCGGCACTGCTCCCTCGGCCACTGCTACGACGAGAAGGGCTCCAAACATGACTGAGGCAGCGATCCGCACGAGCGGGCTGACCAAATACTTTGGTGACCTGGCTGCGGTTGACGGCATCGACCTTGAGGTGAACACCGGGGAGATCTTCGGCTTCCTCGGCCCGAACGGCGCAGGGAAGTCCACCACGATCCGTCTGCTCCTGGACCAGCTGCGCCCCACCTCGGGCCACGGTCAGGTGCTGGGGCTGGACCTGCGTGAGCGCTCCCTGCAGATCCGCCAACAGATCGGCTACCTACCCGATGACCTGTCCTTGTACCCGAAGCTGACCGGCAGGCAGACCATTGACTTCTTCGCGCGGCTGCGCGGTGGGGTCGACATGGCTTACGTCGATGAGCTCGCGCAGCGGTTGGATGCGGACCTGTCCCGCAAGGTGGGGGAGTACTCCAGCGGCAACCGTCAGAAGATCGGCCTGATCCAGGCGTTCATGCACAAGCCCGCCTTGCTGATCCTGGACGAGCCGAACTCGGGTCTGGACCCGCTGGTGCAGCAGACTTTCCAGGAGATGCTGCGCGAGGTCCGCGCGGACGGGCGCACGGTATTCCTGTCCTCACACACCCTCTCGGAGGTCGAGCGGGTCGCCGACCGGGTCGGGATCATCCGGCACGGACGCCTGGTCGTGGTCGAACGGGTCGACGAGCTCAAACGCAAGGCGATTCGCCGGCTGGACTTCGAGTATTCCGAGCCCGTGCCCGCAAGCTTGTTCGCAGGCGTCGAGGGGGTCCGCGCTGCCGAGGTCCACGGGGCGTTCGCCGAGGTATCCTATGAGGGCTCCGTCAACAAGGTCCTGCAGACTGCGATGACCCATGAGGTCATCAACCTGCACTCTCGCGACGCAGACCTCGAGGAGATCTTCCTCGCGTACTACCGCGACACCGATGACAACGACGATCCACAGGGCCACACCCGAAGTTCGGCGCCCTCGGCCAGTAAGGACAGCAGCCATGTCCAATGAGCTGCTGGCCCATGAACTTCGCCACCGCCGTAATGGCGCTGTGGTGTTAGGTCTGGTCCTGGCGGGCTATGCGTTCTTCGCCCTGGCGATCTCGGGCAGCCTGACACAAACCGTGGACAACCTGACCAAGAACATGCCCCAGTCGCTGAAGGCGTTCGTCGGGTCGAATGTGCCTGGGGGGTACATCGTCGGGGAGACCTTCACCCTCATCGCCCCGATCGCCTTGGTCGCCTACGCGGTGATTGCCGGCTCCTCGGCCGTCGCCGGCGAAGAGCGGGACCGAACCATGAGCATGCTGTCCGCCCAACCCGTCACCCGCACCCGCATTCTGACCGCGAAGGCCTGCGGCATTGCCCTGTCGCTCGTGGCGGTCACCGCTCTGTTCTGGGTAGGCATGGCCCTGGCGGACCTGGCCTACGGCTCACCGCTGACCCCAGGAGGGCTCGCCGCGGGAGCCACCCACCTGCTGTTCCTGGGGCTGGCGTTCGCGGCGATCGCCCTGGCGATCGGCGCCGCCACCGGACGCCCGGCGATCGCCTCCAGCACCGCGGGCGGGATCGCGGTCGCGGCCTACCTGAGCAACGCAATGTTGCCGCTGGCCGGGATGGGCCGGTGGGCCGAGCTGAGCCCCTGGTACTACGCCCTGGGCAGCGACCCTCTCCGCAACGGCCTGGACCTGCCCCACCTTGGTGTCCTGACGGGGCTGGGCGCGATCGCGCTCGTCGTGGCCGTCCTTGCCTTCCGTCGCCGCGACCTGAAGGGCTGACCATGACCACCACCACTTCCACCACGCAGGGGCGCACACCCACACCGGGGCGTGCCCCCTCTCAGCGGGCAATCGCAGGCACGATCGCGGCCCGCGCCCTAGCCGACCGAGTGACCATCGTCGGCGTCCTGGCTTTCTACAGCCTGGCCATGGGCGCAGGGGTCGGAGCACTGTGGCCCCCCCTGAAGAACACCTTCGCCTCCCTGTCGGCCAGCCTGCCCGCCGGGTTCGACCGGCTTCTGGGGAACGTGTCCTTGGCCACCCCCGCGGGGTGGATGAACGCGGAAATGATGTCGCTGGTGGCTCCAGGGTTCCTGATCGCCACGGCGATCATCTCCGGCGGGGCCGCCACCGCCGGAGAGGAGCGGGCCCGCACGATGGGTTTGGTGCTGTCCACCTCGGTGAGCCGGACCACGTTCCTGGCCGCCAAGACCGCCGCGATGGTCGCCCATGTGGTCATGGTCTCCGTGGCCATGTTCGCCGGGCTGGTGGTCGGCAACCTGATCGGCCATATGGGCGTCGGCGTGGGGCTTCTTCTCGCCGCGACGGCGCAGGCGACCCTGGTGGGCCTGGTGTTTGGGGCGATCGCTCTCACCATCGGCGCGGCCGGCGCAGACCGGCGCCGGACCATGACGATCAGCGCAGGGATAGCGGGACTGTCGTTCGTGCTGGCCGTGATCCTGCCCATGAACGAGTCGCTGGCGTGGTTGGCGAAGCTCAACTTCTGGTACCCGTACAGTGCCAACCCAGCCCTGGTCCACGGAATCGACGGGGGGTTTGCTGCCGTCCTGGCCGCCTGCTCGGTCGTCATCTCCGCGGTCGGTTTCGTCATCTTCCCCCGCCGCGACCTGCGCGGCTGACCGCACAACACCAGCCAACGCCAGCACCTGTCGGTGACCACCCCACCCGAAAGCGACACACCGGCACCTTGCAAAGGTCGTGCCGAAATGGGCATGACTGTCCAGCGACATCCCACCATTGTCACCGGCTCCGGATCCCCATACGCAGATCGCTGCCGGACTCGAGCAACTCGTCATGCTGACCCGCGCGACGTTCCGCTTGCGAAGACCTAGCCCGGCGGGACCCAGGCAGCGCCACTGATCATCGGTTGTCGTTGTCCTATTGGGATGGCGTGCACGGGAAGTTCGCCGAACTGATCTGCTAGCGACCGTTGGTGTTGGTCGTGCGCGGACGTGTGCGCTTTTGTCCAATCGTCCGAATTGGCTCAGGAGCTCGAGGGGCGTTTGTTGCTGCCGAACCAGTGCGGTACGCGGGTGTCGAATTCGATGTCTTCAGGGTGAGAGCCCGAGATCTTGGTCGCGAAGGATGAACCGTGGCGGGCTCTTGAGCTCGGGTACTGCCGCGAGGTGCCGGCGGAGATGATGTGTTTGTAGTCTTGGAAGCCGCTGGCACTGCGGGTCAGATCAGAGGTAGGAGTGTCGCCCGGTTGCGGGTGATGGGGACGTGGGCACGCGGATCACCGGTCGGCGTGGGTCGTCGGCGGGCAGCACGTTGTGTTTTAGCTGGCGTCGCCGCTGAGGCCTTCACGGGTGTGTAGCTGGATCCGTTTGCCGTCGGGGTCGATGACGTCCAGCGCCCATCCCAGGTAGGCGTTCCGTGGCGCCGTATGTTCGATGCCGAGGGCGGCGAGGTGGTTCTCCCATCGGTTCAGCTCGGATGCGCTGGCAACGGCCAGACTGACCGGACTGAAGTCGGCCATGGCCTGAGCCTGCGGCGGCGCGGCGAACAGGCAGAGGATGATGCCACCTGAGGGGTGTTCCAGCGTGACCGTGATGATGCGGTCCTCGCTTTCTTCGTCGAGGACGGAACGGAAGCCGAGGACGGTCTCGTACCATGTGCGGCTTCGCTCGATATCGGTTACCGGCAGGCCGACGTGGTGCACGCCGACGAATGTGGGGCTCGACGCGGTCATGCTGTACTCGTCTCGTGGGTCGCGTGCGTCCGTTTGGGTCCAGGGTTTGCGGTGTCGCGGGTCGATTGGCTAGTGACTTGATGCGCCCTGCGTGTCTTCTCAGTGTTGAGGTGATCCGCGTCGCGGAGCAGATCCACGTTGTGCAGCGTGAGGCGTTGGATTGGAGCGAGATTTTGTGCGGCGTGCTTGTACGTCATCGCGACCTCCCCGGTCATGTCGCATTGCAGCACAGTGGAACCACGTTTCCCTAGCGGGACTTTCCTGGCTATCCCGGTCTTGAGTGGTAAACGTGCAGGTCAGCTAGGGTCTGGGGGCTGGTTGGGTGTATTACCCAACTCAGCGTCGGGGGGCGTAGGTGTCGAGGCCGAACAGCTCGAACAGGCGCTTCTGGGTGGGGTCGGTGTCGGTGAGGATGCGTTGGGCGCGGGGCCGGCCCTTGTTGCCGGTGGGGTAGAGAAGCACGGTTTCTTGGATGCCGCCCAGGTTGGTGAGTAGTTCGCGGACGCTGAGGTCGAGGCCGGCAAGGTGTGCTTGGCGGCGCATGAGGTGGGCGACGGCGAGGGCGAGGACGCAGTAGAAGACGTGGACGCGGATCTTGGCTTCGGTCCAGTGGAACATTGGTGAGAACCCGACGACGTGGGGGTCTTTGAGTTGCCGAAATCCTGACTCGACGTCGTTTTGGGAGCGGTATCCGGCGACGACCTCGGGCATGGTCCAGTGGTCTTGGTCGGTGACGAGTAGGCGTTTGCCGAAGATCTCGGTCTCGAGGGTTTTACGAGCGGCGTCGTCGATGGCCCAGGTCAGGCGCATCGACGCCGGGGTGGTCCCGGTGAGTTCGGTGGTGATCACCCGGGTCACCCAGCGGGGGTGGGTGATCGCGGTGATCGCGGCGAGGACGGCGGTGCGGCCTCGGCGGGTTTTGCCGCGGGCCAGGGTCGCGGCGAGTTCGTTTAGGGCTCGGGTGGCTTTGGTCAGGGTCTGGTCGAAGCCACGGGACTGCGCGGTGTGCAGGGTCGCTGAGTGGGTCAGGACCACCCGCCGGTCGGTGCCGAACACGCCTGCTCGGGTGTCGTAGGCGCTCAGGCCGGGGAACTTCTTGGGGTCGACGACTTGGCGGCGTCGGGCGGGAAGGGCGAGGAGGTCGGGGAAGTCGCTGGGTGGTAGCGAGCCGACGAAGTGCAGCCCGCTCTCTTGAAGGTGGGTGAAGTTCGCGGCGCTGTTCTGGCCGGCGTCGAACACCACGGTCGGCGCCGCTCGGGTCTGACCAGCCTCGTTGCGGTCGCTGCTGTCGAACAACGTGGCGTAGCGGGAAGTGAGTTCGTCTAGTACGCCTACGAATTGGGTGACGTCGGGGCGGTTCCCGGGGTAGACATGGCTGGTTACCGGGATGGCACCGTCGCGGGTCACGACCAAGGCGAGCCCGACCAGGCGCAGGTCGTTGCGTTTCTGTTTGGCGTGGCCACGTTGGGCGATCGGGGCTCGGTCGTTGGCGGAGTCGATGAAGGTTGCGAAGTTCGTCATATCCAAGGCCAAGCCGGACAGGTCGAGACCGAACTCGGTGACCATCGCGGTGCTGATCGCCCGTTCGGCTTCGGCGAGCTTGTCGACGTCAAGGGCGTCCATGGCGTCCCAGAACCGGCGGTGGTCGGTCGCAGCGACGGGCAGTTTGGTGAACCGCGGCCCGGCGGTGGTGGCCCACCAATCCGCGAAGGCCAGCTTCGAACATGGCGCGACGACCCGGTTGGCGGTGGCCAGCGCCAGGTAGGTCCCGACCGACGCGCCCGCATCCGAGCGGCGGGGCCCGCACGCTCCGTCGATTGCCTCAGCGACCTTCAACCTTTCCAGGATCCCCCAGACCGCCGCGAGGTCGCCGAACTTCTTGTGCTGGGTCCGCTCAGGACTGCCCTGGGCGGCACCTGTCAGGCGGGCCATCACTTCTTCGGCGCTGCCCAGGTACTGCTGGTCGACGATCCGTGGTTTGCCGTTCACCCGGGCGGACTCCACCAAGTAGTAGTAGGTCTGGTTCCCACGCTTCTTCCCGACAATTGAAGGCATATCTGGGTAATACACTCTCTGACCTATCATGTCCAGCACCGACACGCGCATATGCGCAGGTCATCGCTTGTTTTCGGTCCATCCGAAGGTCAGCCGACCCCGCTCAAGATCAAGCTAGCCAGGAAAGTCCCGCTAGAAGGGGTGAACGCCGACGACGGACCTGAGGCAAGCCTGGAAAGCGCTTGGCGCTGCCAAGGATAGTGGGTGCCCTTGACAGGAAGGTCCTACGCGCGACTAGGGTACGGCGTCTGCCACCCGCGATCCACATACCGGGGCCGTTGTAAGGCGTGGCTTGCCCTGCCAGTAGCTCGGCGTTAGGGATGTGCATGGATGCGTCCCGGCCTGGCCCGTCGCTGGTGTCCTCGGTTTAGATTCGATCCGTGAGCACAGGCCAGTATCGTCGCCCGGCCATGACGGACGCCCGCACCGATAGCCCCCAGGAACAGGCATGGTCAGGCCCGATGAGGATGACTGCGGAGCAATCGCTGCGCTACAGGTTGACGACAAGCGGCTTGGTGCTGACCTTGGTGGACCCCCACGGATCGGGCTTGTGGAGACTCAGTCGCCCCACGGACGGCGTGGAGTTGTTGACCCTGGCCGGCGCCGGGCCGAAGCTCCTTCGATGCGGGTACATCATCGACCGGCGCGGTGTTGAGACCGCAGTGGCCTTGGGCCACCGCCAAGACGGATACCTTCCTGAGGAGGTGCGTTTCACCACTCGGCGTATCCGCTGGCGACAGGAACTCACCGTCGATCCGGTGCTCGTCGTTGGCGACCTGTGGGTAGCAGAAGCAATAGGGACGTTCGACGTCGTCTCCGTCGAGGGCCGGGGCTCAACCTCGACGACTGGACTCGATGGACAGTTCAGGCACGTCTTCTAGCGCGACCCGCACCTTGCCCTGAACTCGGCGACTCTTCAAACACAGCAACCCCGCACGCGGCTGCGCGACCTGGGCCTGCGTCACAGGGGCGACCCGCGCGAAGAGGCTTCGCGAACGTGCATGATCCGCGAAGCGTTGGCGGTCAGGGTTTTGTCTCGGCGTGCTCGTCCGGCTGGAACCGGTAGCCCATGCCGGGCTCAGTGAGCAGGTGGCGGGGGCGCCCGGGGTCCGGTTCGAGCTTGCGTCGCAGCTGGGTCATGTACAACCTCAGGTTTCCACCTGCGGTTTCGTAGCCGGGCCCCCAGACCTCTGTGAGCAGGTGGCGTTGGCTGAGCAGCTTGCCGGGATGCCGCAGCAGGACCTCGAGCAGGTGCCACTCGGTTGGCGTGAGCCGCACCTCAATGGGGGAGGCTCCATCGACGAACGTGACCCGTCGGGCGGCGAGGTCAACGGTGGCTGGCCCGAACGTCACGATCGGGTTGTCGTCGGCCGGCGTCGCGCGTCGCGACACGGCCCGCAGTCGGGCCATAAGTTCGTCGACCCCAAACGGCTTGGTGAGGTAGTCGTCCGCACCGGCGTCGAGCGCGTCGACCTTGTCGGCGCTGCCGGTGCGTCCGGACAGCACCAGGATGGGCGCCGTGGTCCAGCCGCGAAGGCCGGCGATGACCTCGACGCCATCCATGTCGGGCAGGCCCAGATCGAGGATGACCA
>PKWT01000154.1:0-16483 GCA_003132125.1 Micrococcales bacterium
GCTCGCGCTCGGTGCAGCATGCTCGGGGGAGCAGGCCGGGCCGCATGCTCGGGCCGCACCCCGGTAGGGCGTTGTAGCAACCTGTGTATCACCGCCTACTGGACATTCCTGGCTAGTCCTTCTGGGGGTTGACCGGGCGGTCAGTCAGGGTATAAATGACAGTATCGGTCCGTCTACCGGGCGGACCATCCAGTACGAGAGGTGGTTGGTTTACATGAGTGGCAAGAGATTTCTAGGCCTGGCCGCCCTTATCGCGGGCGTCTACGCGGGGTTGTCTCCGATCTGGACAAACAACCCGACGGACACCAACAAGGGCATGTACACGATGATCGCTCTTGGTGTCATCACTGCGGCTCTGGCGCTTGCAGCCCTTTACCGGCCAGGCGTCGCGACCGACTCACTCATCGCGTTGATGGGCGTGCTGTTCGTCGTATCGCCTTGGGTCATGAGTTTCAGCGACACCGCGTACAGGCCGATGGCCTGGACGGCGTGGGTCGTGGGCGCGGTGTCGCTGGTGGCAGGCGCAGCTGAATTCCAGCTGGACCGCTCGGAGCACCGGCACGCGGTGACCAACCGTTAAGGCGACAACGTGTCCGACCGCTAAGAAGGAGGAACGTCGATGGTGCGGGTTCGCACGGCAGGTCCCGGGCGGACCCGCACCCTGGTTCCCGATGGCTCCTTGAGCCCTCGGGACGGCTCCCTGGTCACCGGCGCCTCGTCGAGTGTGACCGAAGAGCTCGTGGGCGGTGACGCGCGCGAACGGATCCTTGACGCCGCGGAGGCCCTCTTTGCAGCAGACGGCTTCGACGCGACCCCCACATCCCGCATCGCTCATCGAGCTGCCGTGGCCAAGGGGCTGCTCTTCTACTACTTCCCTCGCAAGATGGACCTTCTGCGCACGCTGTTTGTTGAGCGGCTCCCCGTGCACTCCTTGTCCAGCCTCGCCGGGATCGCAGTCCCGGGGGACGTGGCCGGCTCACTGGTGCGGCTGGCCGACAGGATCGGCCTCACTGGCCGTCATTCACAGGTGCTCAGCGCGATCATGTTCCGCGAGGCCAGCACCCACCCTGATGTGCGCGACCACCTTCGCGCCCTGTATGCCGTGCTGATGGAGCTCACCGAAGCGGTCCTTGACGCAGCCAGCCCGCGAAAGCTCGACCGTGACCGACGGACAGCGGCAGCCGGAACCTTCGTGGCCGTGATGATGCACGAGGCCAACTCCCAGCGGTTCAACGGCCTGGTGCCTGACCTCGGCTCAACCGCAGAGATCGTCTCCGGGGCCCTACTCGCCCGGGAAGCACCTGCCTGACGAGAGCTCAATTCTCCTGCTTTCAAGCTGCTGGCCATCGTCTCGTTCTTCCTGCGGTCAGGCAGCCGCCCTGCGGCTTCTCAACTTGGCGCGAGCACGGGTCACCCGCGGCCGACTTAGCAGGTAGGCGATGGCCACCAGGCCGACAATCGTGATGATCCGGTTGGGGTCGACCGCAGGGCGCCAGTCGACCTCGCCGTTCTTGATGACGTAGGCGCCAGCCGGGCGACCGCTCAGGCCGAAACCACCGCCCTCACCGTTCTGGCCCTTCTCGTCATGACCGGTGCCGCCGCCCGCGCCACCGCTCACCGTCGCGGCCACGATGACGGCGACACCATCCTTCTCGTACGGCTCGGCGAACACCCGCTTGACCGTGATCGCATCCTTGGCTGTGCTGATGACCTCGCTGAGCTGCATGATCCCTCCTCAACGGCGCCGGCCCGGTGGCGGCGCGCTCAGACTCATACTCCGTGCTCTACGGTGGGACGGAAAAGGGCTGAAGGTCCCTGCCTGAGCTTCAGTGAAGCCGCGCGAACGGCATACCGGAATTGGACCGGCGACACGGTTCGGAGGCGCCGGTGAGCACGGGGTGCGGAACGTACGATCGCGAGTATGCGCGGATGGCCGGTTCTCGGGAGAGACCTCGCCGTGGACCTCGGCACCGCCAACACCCTGGTCTACGAACGGGGCCGCGGGGTGGTGCTCGATGAACCATCGGTGGTCGCGATCGAGGCCGGCACGGGCCGCCTGGTTGCCGCAGGTCGGCCGGCCAGAGAGATGCTCGGTCGCACGCCCGGACACGTCCATGCGATCCGCCCGCTGCAGGACGGGGTCATCTCCGACGCCGACGTGGCCGAGCGGATGCTGCGCTACTTCATCGACCAGGTCAGGCCCTCTCGTCTGATCCGGCCCCGCATGGTGGTCTGCGTGCCGAGCCAGGTGACAGGCGTCGAACGTCGGGCGCTCGAGGACGCCGCGACCCGTTCGGGCGCTCGCCGCGTCTATGTCATCGAGGAGCCCATGGCGGCGGCCATCGGCGCCGACCTACCGGTCAACGAGGCCGCGGCGAGCATGGTGGTCGACATCGGTGGCGGCACAACTGATGTCGCGGTCATCAGCCTCGGCGGCATCGTCAGCTCACGGTCCCTGCGTCTGGGCGGCGACGAGATCGACGACGCGATCATCAACCACATCAAGAACGAGTACTCCCTGCTCCTGGGTGAGCGAAGCGCTGAGGACATCAAGGTCTGTGCCGGTTCGGCGTTCCCGTTGAGAGAGGAGCTCAGCACCCGCGTTCGCGGACGGGACCTCGTGACCGGCCTTCCCAAGACGATCACCATCTCCTCGCCAGAGGTGCGCCGCGCGATCGAGACCCCGGTCCTGCAGATCGTCGAGCTGGTGCGCAGCACGCTGGACGTGTGCCCTCCCGAGCTGTCCGGCGACATCCTCGACCGGGGGATCGTGCTGACGGGTGGAGGGGCATTGCTTCGCGGGCTGGACGAGCGCATGCGACATGAGCTCGGGGTGCCGGTGCGCGTCGCCGAGGACCCATTGCGCTCGGTTGTCCGAGGCTCCGGTCGCTGTGTTGAGGAGTTTGGCTCACTCGAACGTGTTCTCGTTGGTTCGCAACGGTTCTGAGCGCCTGTCGTGACCCAGCCTCGNNCGTCTGAATCAGCGTCACCGACAGCGGACCCTCGTGGTCCTGATCGTCGCGACGGTCTTCTTTCTGGGGCTCGACCTCTCCCACCCGGGGTCGACGTCCTTCCTGCGTACCGGAGCGGCCGCGGCATTCGGGCCTCTCGAGCGCGCCATGGCGGCGGGGCGCGATGACGAGGTCACCCGACTGACCCGTGAGCGGGACGAGCTCGAGCGAGCCCGGGGGCAGGATGCCGCGACGGTGCAGCAGGCTCGGGAGGTCACGTCGGTCCTGGCCTCGCCAGCCGCCAAGGGTGCCCGGCTCCTGGTTGCACGCGTCGTCGCATTCACCGCGCAGTCGTCCACCACCGAGTCATCATCCGGCGGGCGCAGGGTCACGATCGACGTCGGATACCGCGACGGTGTCACCAAGGACCTGACCGTCATCGCCGGAGCCGGGCTTGTGGGCAGGGTGATCGCCGTGGCCGCCTGGACCTCGGACGTGCTCGTCGTCGGGGACCGCGACATCACGATCGGAGTCCGGGTCGGCACCAGGGGCTGGCTCGGCTCGGTGTCAGCCACCTCGCCGGTCGGCGCGCCGCCACGCGCCCCGGGCCGACTGAGCCTGACCATGCTCGAGCAGGGGGCAGTCAAGGTGGGCGACACGGTCACCACCCTGGGAAGCGTCGGCGGGCGTCCGTTCATCCCGGACATTCCCGTCGGGACGGTGGTTTCGCTCGATCCGGACCGGGGGCAGCTGACCTTCAGCGCAGTCGTTGAACCAATCGTTGACACCACGGCGCTGGACGTGGTCGCAGTGGTCCTCTCCACGCCACGGTCCGTCGCCAGGGCCCCGTCACTCGGGTCGGGCAAGTGAGGGCGCGGTTCAGCCTGCTCTCGTTGCTGCGGGCCGCCCTGGTCGTGCTCACCGCGGCTTTGTCCGCAGTTGTTCTGCCGCGGCTCGGATCTGTCGGCCCCGATCTGGTCCTTCTTGTCGTCGTGGCGGGCGCGCTGCTCGGTGGTCCAGCCAAAGGTGCCCTCCTCGGACTGGGTGCCGGTTGGGTGGTCGACCTGATGCCGCCCGGAACGCCGGCGCTCGGGATGGCCGCCCTGACCTACGCCGCCGCAGGGGTGACGGCGGGGCTCTGGCATCGCGACAGCGGGCGGTCGGCGTCACTGCCGGTGCTTGCCACGCTTGCAGCAGCGAGCACCGTTGCAGCCGTTGGCATCCTGCGCGACATGACGAGCGGCTGGCCCGTGCCATGGGCCGCGGCAGCCTGGTCGGTCGTGCTGACGACAGCACTGGGCCTGGCAGTCGTACCACTGTTGATCAGGGCCGAACGCGGGCTGGTTCGTCGGCGAATGGCATGAGTCTTCCCATGGCTGCCCGACGTTCCTACCTGGTCCGGCTATGGGTGTTCGTCGTCCTCGTCGTCGTCCTCATGGGCACGTTGCTCGCGCGGCTGGCTGTGGTGCAGATCGGCGACCACGATGCCTATGCCCTCGCAGCGACCCAGGTGAACACGCGTGTCATTGTCCAGCCTGCGGTCCGCGGCCGGATTCTGGATGCGGCGCGAAAACCNNTCTGCCAAGGATGGCGGGCGTGCCCTGATCGGGCGGGTCGCCGCACTGCTCGGTATGCCGTTCGCCCAGCTCTGGGGCAAGACCTACCTGTGCGGAACCTCGGGTGCGCCCAAGGCGCCGCTCTGCTTCAACGGCTCGCCGTACCAACCCATCCCGATCGCCCAGGGCGTCGACCCGCAGCGAGCCCTGAGTCTGCTCGAGCAGCCCGAGAACTTCCCCGGGATCGGCGTCGGTGCCCAACCCGTTCGCCACTACCCGCACCTTGATGGACTCCAGGCCAGCCACGTCCTGGGCTATCTCGATCGCGCCACCGTCGCCGATGTCAACGGCGCAGCAGGACAGATCGCCGACACGGATCTGGTCGGACGGTCCGGTCTCGAGGCGCAGTATGACGTCGTGCTGCGTGGCGTCAGCGGTCGCACCACGGTCTCCATCGACCCCAGAAGTGTTGTCACAGGCCAGATCTCGGCCACCAGCCCCATCCCGGGTCTCGATGTCATCACACACCTCAGCGCTCCCATCCAGGCAGCCAGCGAGAAGGCGTTGACCGATGCGATCAACGCCGCGCGCTCTCGTGGATGGAAAGCGGACTCGGGTGCGGCCGTGGTCATGGACGTCACGAACGGCGCAGTGGTGGCGGCGGCGAGCTACCCGTCATACCGGCCGGAGGTCTGGACCGGGGGGGTCAGCGTGCGCGACCTCGCGGCGCTGACCGATGCCAAGGCGGGCACGCCGTTGGTCAGCCGGCTGACGTCCTCGGTGTTCTCCCCGGCCTCGACCTTCAAGGCGATCTCCCTGCCGGCGGCGATCAATGCCGGCAACAGCCTGACGGGGACGTACAACTGCGGTGCGAGCTTCCGGGTCGGCAACCGGGACTTCCACAACTATGAGTCCACGGCCCACGGCGTGATCAACCTGCACACCGCCATCGTCATCTCCTGCGACACGATCTTCTACCAGTTCGCCTACAGGTCCTGGCTCTCGCAGGGAGGACTGGCCGCGAAGTCCGACGCCGGCGACCCCTTCGTGGCGATGGCGAAGGACTATGGGCTCGGCGTTCGGACGGGTATCGACCTGCCCGGGGAGACCTCAGGGCGGATCCCGGACAGGGCGTGGAAGCAGCAGAACTGGGACGACACCAAGGTCGACACCTGTGCCAGAGCCGTGACCGGTTATCCGGACGTGGCCCGGACCGATCCCACGAGAGCCGTCTATCTCAAGGCTCTGGCGGTCGAGAACTGCCAGACCGGGTTCCAGTTCCGGGCCGGAGACGCGGCCAACTTCGCGATCGGGCAGGGCGATGTTGCGGTGACGCCGCTGCAGATGGCATCGGCCTATGCCGCGATCGCCAATGGCGGGACGCTGTGGACGCCCCAGGTTGCCGCCGCCTTCGCCAAACCGGACGGGACGCTCGTGCGGACCATCACACCGAAGGCCAGGGGTCAGGTCGGGCTGAGCCCAACCATGCTGACGTTCCTGCACTCGGCACTGCGA
The DNA here is from genome assembly GCA_003132125.1 of Micrococcales bacterium. Taxonomy (GTDB): domain Bacteria; phylum Actinomycetota; class Actinomycetes; order Actinomycetales; family Dermatophilaceae; genus UBA4719. The sequence goes on from PKWT01000154.1 coordinate 6,023, forward strand.
GGGGTCGTCACCGACGGGACCGCCAAGACGGCGTTTGCGGGCTTTCCGCTGGCGAGCTACCCCGTTGCGGGCAAGACCGGCACGGCCGAGGTGTTCGGAAAGCAGACCACGTCGTGGTTCGTGAGCTACGCCCCGGCCAACAAGCCGAAATACGCCGTCGTTGTCGTGGTTTCACAGGCCGGCACCGGCGCCGAGACCTCCGCGCCCGCAGTCCGACAGATCTACGAGGCGATCCGGTCGCAGCCCTGAGACTCGGCCCTGGCTCTCAGCCCCGCGTCTCAGCCCAGGCTCTCAGCGACCCAGGCGTTGGTAGGCCTGCTCCGTGCGCTCCTTGTCCCTGGTCCACCAGGCCTCGTTGGCGCGATACCACTCGATGGTCTGGGTGAGCCCGGCCCTGATGTCCTGGTACTTCGGCGTCCATCCCGTCTCGGCCCGAAGCTTGCTGGAGTCGATGGCGTAGCGCATGTCATGGCCAGGACGGTCCGGGACGAGGTCGAACCAGTCGGCCGGCTTGCCCATCAGCTCGAGCAGCAGTGCCACGATCTGCCGGTTGTTCATCTCGCCGTCGGCGCCGATGAGATAGGTCTCGCCGAGCCGGCCCTTCTCCAGGATCGTCACGACGGCATCGTTGTGGTCGTCCACGTGGATCCAGTCGCGGACGTTGGCGCCGGCGCCATACAGCTTGGGTTTGACGCCCTGCAGGATGCCGGTGATCTGGCGGGGGATGAACTTCTCGACGTGCTGGTAGGGGCCGTAGTTGTTGGAGCAGTTGGACAGCGTGGCCTCGATGCCGAAGGAGCGGATCCACGCCCGTACCAGCAGGTCGGCGCTGGCCTTGCTGGCGGAGTACGGGCTCGAGGGGTTGACGGGGGTCTGCTCGGTGAAGCGGCTCGGGTCGTCGAGCTCGAGGTCGCCGTAGACCTCGTCGGTCGAGATGTGGTGGAGCCTCACGTGGTGCCTGCGGACCGCCTCGAGCAGTCGGTAGGTGCCGATGATGTTGGACTCCATGAAGGGCCACGGGTCGTCCAGGGAGTTGTCGTTGTGGGACTCGGCCGCGAAGTGGACGACGGCGTCGGCGTCCGCGACCAGCCGGTCGACCAGGTCGGCGTCGGCGACGTTCCCGCGGACGAACTCGATCTGGTCGGCGACCGGTGACAGATTCTCTCTCGAACCGGCGTAGGTCAGCGCGTCGAGCACGGTGATCTGCCAGTCGGGACGGGTCGCCCGGGTGCGTAGGACGAAGTTGGTGCCGATGAACCCCGCCCCGCCGGTGACGAGCACCTTCATGAGTCCTTCTCCTTCACATCGTGTCCCCAATNNCGATTAGGACGGTGACCTGCGCCGCTGGTATCTTGATCGTGCCGTGCAACCGGCCGCGGAGACAGAGAGCCTGGGTGAACCTGCCCCAAGGCACCGCGCAACGAAAAACCAAGGAGATACCGCGTGCCCCTAGACACTGCCGTGAAGGCCGAGATCATGACCGCGTACGCCACCAAAGAGGGCGACACCGGTTCCCCCGAGGTTCAGATCGCGATGCTCACCCGTCGCATCCTGGACCTTACCGAGCACTCGCGTGAGCACAAGCACGACCACCACAGCCGCCGCGGCCTGCTGCTGCTGGTCGGCCGCCGCAAGCGCATGCTGCGCTACCTCGAGGCCACCGACGTCACTCGCTACCGTGAGCTGATCAAACGCCTCGGTTTGCGCCGATAATCGTTCCATCCGATGGAGCGGCCCCCTCCACGTCACGTGAGGGAGCCGCTTCTTTCGTTTGAGAGCGGGGCAACCAGTTTCACCGCCCCAGGGAGTCCCGCCACACGCGGTGCCCCGCCCGNNTAGAGAAAAGGAGGACCCCATGGAGGGTCCAGAGATTCAGTTTGCCGAAGCCACCATTGACAACGGCTCATACGGCACCCGCACCGTCCGGTTCGAGACCGGGCGTCTGGCCAAGCAGGCCGGCGGCGCAGTTGTCGCCTACCTCGATGAAGACACCATGTTGCTGTCGACCACCACGGCCGGCAAACACCCCAAGGAACAGTTCGACTTCTTCCCGCTGACGGTCGATGTCGAAGAGCGCATGTATGCCGCCGGCAAGATCCCCGGCTCCTTCTTCCGTCGTGAGGGTCGCCCCTCCACCGACGCCATCCTCACCTGCCGTCTGATCGACCGACCGCTGCGCCCGACCTTCAAGAAGGGTCTGCGCAACGAGGTCCAGGTCGTCATCACGGTTCTCGCACTCAACCCGGATCACCAGTACGACGTGCTGGCCATCAACGCCGCATCCGCGTCGACGCAGATCTCCGGACTGCCGTTCAGCGGCCCGATCGGCGCGACGCGCGTCTCGCTGATCGACGGCAACTGGATTGCCTTCCCGACCTTCGCCGACAGCGAGCGTTCGGTGTTCGACATGGTCGTCGCCGGCCGCGTCGTCACCGACAAACATGGTGTCGAGGACGTCGCGATCATGATGGTCGAGGCCGAGTCCACGATGTCCACCTGGGACCTGGTCAAGGTTCAGGGCCAGGGGGCACCGACCGAGTCGGTCGTCGCTGAGGGCCTCGAGGCCTCCAAGAAGTTCATTGCCGTGCTGTGCCAGGCCCAGACCGAGCTCGCGGGCAAGGCCGCCAAGCCGGTTCAGGACTTCCCGGTGTTCCTGGACTACCAGGACGACGTCTATGTGGCCGTCGAAGGCGCCGTCTCCGGCGACCTGACCTCGGCGCTCCAGATTGCCGACAAGCAGGACCGCGAGAACCGCATCGACGAGATCAAGGCTGCTGTCCAGGGCGATCTCGCGGAGAAGTTCGAGGGTCGCGACAAGGAGATCTCCGCGGCATACCGCGCGGTGCAGAAGAAGCTCATCCGCCAGCGGATCCTGCGTGACAAGGTCCGTATCGACGGTCGTGGCCTCGCCGACATCCGCGCCCTCGGCGCCGAGGTCGAGGTCCTGCCCCGCGTCCACGGTTCGGCGATCTTCGAGCGCGGCGAGACCCAGANNCAAGCGCTACATGCACAACTACAACTTCCCGCCCTACAGCACTGGTGAGACCGGCCGCGTCGGTTCCCCCAAGCGCCGCGAGATCGGTCACGGCGCCCTGGCTGAGCGTGCGCTCATGCCGGTGCTGCCGACCCGCGAGGAGTTCCCGTACGCGATCCGTCAGGTGTCTGAGGCTCTCAGCTCCAACGGCTCGACGTCCATGGGCTCGGTCTGCGCCTCGACCCTGTCGATGCTCAACGCTGGTGTGCCNNGAGGACGCGTTCGGTGACATGGACTTCAAGGTCGCCGGCACCCGTGAGTTCGTCACGGCCATCCAGCTCGACACCAAGCTCGGCGGCATCCCCGCCTCCGTGCTGGCCGGCGCGCTGACCCAGGCCCGTGACGCTCGCCTGCACATCCTGGACGTCATGGCCGAGGCCATCGACACCCCGGACGAGATGAGCGAGTATGCCCCGCGCGTCATCAGCGTCACGGTTCCCGTGGACAAGATCGGTGAGGTCATCGGCCCGAAGGGCAAGATGATCAACCAGATCCAGGACGAGACCGGCGCGCAGATCTCGATCGAGGACGACGGCACGATCTACATCGGTGCGACCGATGGACCGTCGGCCGAAGCCGCCCGCGCGATGATCAACGCCATCGCCAACCCGACGATGCCCGAGATCGGCGAGCGCTTCATGGGCACCGTGGTCAAGACCACGACGTTCGGCGCGTTCATCTCCCTGCTCCCGGGCAAGGACGGCCTGCTGCACATCTCCGAGGTGCGCAAGCTCGTCGGTGGCAAGCGGATCGACTCGGTGGACGACGTCCTGAAGATCGGCCAGAAGATCCAGGTCGAGCTCAAGGAGATCGACCCCCGCGGCAAGCTCTCCCTCGGTGCGGTCATGGCCGAGGACATTGCCGCTGGCGACGCTGCCCCGGCTGGCGACGCGAAGGCTGACGAGGCTTCGGAGCCTTCTGAGGCCTGAGTAGCTTGAACGCTGGAGCCCGGTGCGCCCGCAGGGGTGTGCCGGGCTCCGGCGTTCGCGGTCGGTATTCGTTAGCCGGTTTGTTTCACCGATGCCTGTCCGCTCGGCCGCAACGGTGAAACAAACCAGTCAACGGCCTGGGAGGCTNNGTCATCAAGGTCTCTGTCATCGGCGCCGCCGGACGCATGGGTTCGGAGGTATGCCGCGCGGTCGACGCCGCAGCCGACACACAGCTCGTCGGCCGCTACGACCAGGGCGACGACCTCGGGGACCTCGGAGGCGCGGACGTCGTCGTCGAGTTCTCGGTGCCCGACGCCTCCGCCCACAACGTTGCCCACTGCATCGAACGTGGAACGCATGTCGTGGTCGGGACGACCGGCTGGACCCCGGACGCGCTTGAAGCCGTGCGCTCGCAGCTGATCGGCAGGCCTGGTGTCGGGGTGCTCATTGCGCCGAACTTCGCCATCGGCGCGATCCTGATGATGTCCTTCGCCCAGCAGGCCGCGCGGTTCTACGAGTCCGTCGAGATCATCGAGCTGCACCACCCCGACAAGGTCGACGCGCCGTCGGGCACAGCGGCTCGCACCGCCTCGCTGATCGCCCAAGCTCGTCAGGATGCCGATCTCGGCGACGTCCCCGACGCCACCACCTCGGATCCTGGTGGCGCTCGCGGCGCGCGGGTGGACGGCATACCGGTGCACGCTGTGCGGTTGCGTGGCCTCGTGGCCCATCAGGAGGTCATGTTCGGTTCGTCGGGCGAGATGCTGACCATCCGACACGACTCGTTCGACCGGGTCAGCTTCATGCCTGGCGTCCTCGAGGGTGTTCGTCACGTGGCCGACCACCCGGGACTCACCGTCGGGCTCGAGAACTACCTCGGACTGGCTTGATCAGCCCCAGCCGAGAGCCCTGAGGATCCCGGCTGTCGCTGCCGCCAGCACCACGACGAGCAGGAACGGCGCTCGGAACCGGAGTGCGACCACCGCGACACCGACCCCGGCTGCGCGTGCGTCCAGGGTGAACCCACCTGCCTGCCCGGTGAATGTCTGCACCGCTACCAGAGCCGACAGCAGGGCAACGGGCAACATCGCTGTCACCCTGGAGACGACCGGGCGGTCGAGAACGTGGTGCGGCACCACGTAGCCGAGGAGCTTGAGCGCGAACGCGAGCCCGCTGGCCAGAAGGACGGTGGTCCAGAGGGTCATGAGGAGGCCGCCGTGCCCCTGCGCTGGGGAAGCAGGCCAGCCACGATGGCTGCGAGCGCAGCAACCAGGACCGGTACGCCGGCCGGCGCGTGAGGGGCCACCACCAGTGCGATGACGGCCGAGACGGCGGCCACCGCGCGGGCGTCACCTCGCTTCAGTCGTGGCCAGAGCAGGGCGCAGAAGGCGGCCGGTGCGGCGGCGTCGAGACCGAACCGTTTGGGATCTCCGAGCGTGTTGCCCACGACGGCACCGACGATGGTCATCAGGTTCCACATCACGTACACCGCGAGTCCGGTGCCCCAGAATCCGAGACGCTGCGCTGACCGTTCGGGCTGGACGACCCCCACTGCCGTCGACTCGTCGATGGTCAGCTGGGCGGCAGCCACGCGGCGCAGGCCGTGCACCCCGAGGAGTCGTGACATCTGCAGGCCGTAGAGACCGTTGCGCATGCCGAGCAGGGTCGAGGTTGCCACCGCAGCGGCGCCCGAGCCGCCCGCGGCGACGATGCCCACCACTGCGAACTGTGAGGCGCCCGAGAAGAGCAGGGCCGACAGCGCGATCGTCTGCCACAGACTGAGGCCGGCCGCCACCGAGAGGGCGCCGAAGCTGATGCCATAGGTGCCGGTTGCGACGCCGACCGACATGCACTGGCGCAGCACTTCTTTGCGGCGCTGGCCATCGAGGAGTGGTTCGCCCATCGGATTATGAGGTCAGTCCTGCGCCAGGTGGGCAGTCAGCCGCACCTCGCGGGCGACCGTCCCATCGGCGTCGACGACACGATCCCTGAAGGCGCTGTCGGGTGAGAGTCCGGCTGCGGTCAGGAACGCCCGGGTGGCCTCGTCCTTGGCAAGGATCCAGGTGCTTATCGTGTCAAAACCCTTGCCCCGCAACGTATCCACCGCGGCGTTGAGCAGACGCGAGCCGTGACCGCTGCGTCGGGCATCCGGGTGAACGCCAAAGGCCAGCACCTCGCCCGAGGTATCGGTGGCGTCGGTGTCGGCGCTCGGGCCCACGGCCGCGAAGCCAACGACCTGCTCACCGGCGCAGCCCACCAGCAGCACGTGACGAGCGCTTGGGGGAGTGTTCAGCGAGTCGCGCCACACGCGCGCGAAGCTGGGGCCGTCGAACTGCTCGAGCACGTCGCGCGGCAGGACGTCGGCGAACGCGGCGCGCCATACGGCTGCCTGGACAAGCCCGACCGCGGGCGCATCGCTCGGGCGCGCGATCCTGGCGCTGGCGTCAGCAACAGGGCCGGTCGAAGGTGTGTGCGCGTGGTCGTGGGCGACCGAGTGCGGGTGGCTGTGGTCTTGGGGCACGCGGCCATCCTGCCATCCGAGCCGACGCGACACCTCGGGACGGAGCAGCCGGCTCAGCGTTTGCGTTCGTAGGTGACGAAGGCGAAGCCCTCATGCGCCTGGCGAACGGTCTCGCGCCAGTGTGCGGGATCGATCGGGGGGAAGACGGCGTCGCCCTCGGGCGACTGGTCGACCTCGGTCAACATCAACTGGTCCGCGAACGGCATGGCCTGTTGGTAGACCTCGCCTCCGCCGACGATGAACACCTCGGTCGGTCCGGCGAGCGCCAGTGCTTCGGCCAGCGAGTGCGCGACCTCGACACTGGGGGCGTGCCAACCGATCTGGCTGGTCATGACGATCGAGCGACGTCCCGGCAGCGCGCGGCCGATCGAGTCGTACGTCTTGCGTCCCATCACCAGGGTGTGACCCATCGTGGTGGCCTTGAAGTGTGCGAGATCCTCTGGCAGGTGCCACGGCATCTCACCTTCACGCCCAATCACGTGGTTGGCGCCCACAGCGGCGAGCAAGATGATGGTCATACGGCGATCGGCGCCTTGATGCCGGGGTGCGGTTCGTAGCCGACCAGCTCGACGTCGGACTCGACGAAGTCGTCGATGTCCTTGCGGTCAGGGTTGAGCCGCAGCTGGGGGAGTGCTCGGGGCTCTCGGGTCAGCTGCAACCGGGCCTGGTCGAGATGGTTCACGTAGAGGTGCGCGTCACCGAGGGTGTGGACGAAGTCGCCCGGCTCGAGCTCACACACCTGCGCGACCATCATGGTCAGCAGCGCGTACGAGGCGATGTTGAAGGGCACACCCAGGAAGATGTCCGCCGAGCGTTGGTACAGCTGGCAGGAGAGCCGGCCGTCGGCGACGTAGAACTGAAACATCGTGTGGCACGGCGGCAGGGCCATGCTCTCGATGTCGGCGACGTTCCAGGCGCTGACGATGTGCCGCCGTGAGTCGGGGTTGGTGCGGATGGACTCGATCACCGTGGCGATCTGGTCCACGGAACGGCCGTCAGGCGTCGGCCACGAACGCCACTGATGCCCATAGACCGGGCCGAGCTCACCATGCTCGTCGGCCCACTCGTCCCAGATCGTCACGCCGTGCTCCTGCAACCAACGGACATTGGTATCGCCGCGGAGGAACCAGATCAGCTCACCGACGACCGATTTCATGTGCAGCCGCTTGGTCGTCGGGACCGGAAAACCCTGCGCCAGGTCGAAGCGCATCTGATACCCGAAGACGCTCAGGGTGCCGGTGCCGGTGCGGTCGCCTTTGGCGGTCCCGTTCTCGAGGACGTGGCTGAGAAGGTCCAGATACTGGCGCACGAATGCAACGTAGCACCGCAAGGAATCGCGGGGATTGTTCTCGGACCTGATCGATGATTGTTCTCGAACATGATGGTGAGGGCGATATCGTTGCCCCATGTCCAGTACGCCCCTCTTTGGCCGAGTCTTCACGGCAATGGTCAGCCCGATGAACCCCGATGGGTCCCTCGATCTGGTCGGCGCTCAGGAGCTGGCTGTTCATCTGATGGACCTCGGGCACGACGGACTGGTCGTCAACGGCACGACCGGCGAGTCGCCCACCACGACGGACGCGGAGAAGACTGACCTCATCCGGGCCGTCGTCGAGGCGGTCGGGCAGCGCGCCCACATCATCGCCGGCGCCGGCAGCAACAACACCGCACACTCGATCGAGAGCGCCCGGGCGGCTGCCAAGGCAGGCGCGAACGGCCTGCTGGTCGTGACGCCGTACTACAACAAGCCGCCGCAAGAAGGCGTCCTTGCGCACTTCACCGCGGTGGCCGACGCAACCGACCTTCCGATGATGGTCTACGACATCCCTGGCCGCACCGGAACACCCATCCACACCCAGACGTTGTTGAGGATGGCCGAACACCCTCGTATCGTCGCCGTCAAGGATGCCAAGGGCGACCTCTTCGCCGCCAGCGAGGTCATGTCACAGACCGATCTCCTGTGGTTCTCCGGCGACGACGCCCTCAACCTCGCACACCTCACCCAGGGCGCAGTGGGCATGGTCAGCGTCGTCGGGCACCTGGCCGGCCGGCAGTATGCCGAGATGGTCGCCGCCGTAGATCAGGGCAACCTCGCGCGGGCAATCGAGATCCACCGGCAGCTGATCCCCCTGGTCAATGCCGTCATGCACATCACCCAAGGCGCGATCACCGTCAAGGCCGCACTGCACGATCGGGGAGTCATCTCCTCGGACACCGTGCGTCTGCCGTTGGTCACAGCCACCACCGACCAGCTCGCCCAGCTGCGAGAGGGTCTCCAGAAGTCAGGACTGAATTGAGCCATCCCCATCCCGAGCTGACCTCCCCGCCCAAGCTGGCGAAGAACGCCGTGCGCGTCATCGCGCTCGGCGGTCTGGGCGAGGTCGGTCGCAACATGACTGTGATCGAGCACGCAGGACGGTTGTTGATCGTCGACTGCGGCGTGCTCTTCCCCGAGGACCACCACCCCGGCATCGACCTGATCCTGCCGGACTTCGAGTACATCAAGGACCGGCTCGACGACATCGAGGCGATCGTGCTCACCCACGGTCACGAGGACCACATCGGCGCGGTCCCCTACCTCCTGCGTCTCAAGGCCGACATCCCGTTGATCGGCTCGACGCTGACCTTGGCGATGATCGAGGCCAAGCTCAAGGAACACAAGATCAAGCCCTACACCCTGACCGTGACCGAGGGTCAGCGCGAGAAGCTGGGTGTCTTCGACTGCGAGTTCGCAGCGGTCAACCACTCCATCCCGGATGCTCTCGCGGTCTTCATCCGCACGCCTGGCGGCACGATCCTGCACACCGGCGACTTCAAGATGGACCAGCTGCCCCTCGATGGCCGCATCACGGACCTGCGAGCGTTCGCCCGGTTCGGCGAGGAGGGCGTGGACCTGTTCATGACCGACTCGACCAATGCCGAGGTGCCCGGTTTCACGACCTCCGAGCGCGAGATCACCCCTGCTATCGAGACCGTCTTCCGCAACGCGAGCCGCCGGGTCATCGTCGCCTGCTTCTCCTCCCACGTCCACCGCGTCCAGCAGGTGCTCGATGCGGCGCACGACAGCGGTCGCAAGGTCGCCATGGTCGGCCGCTCCATGCTGCGCAACATGGGCATCGCCGAGGAGCTCGGCTATCTCAAGGTGCCTCCGGGCGTTCTGGTCGACCTCAAGAAGCTCACCGACTATCCGGACAACAAGATCGTCCTGATCTGCACGGGCTCCCAGGGTGAGCCGATGGCCGCGCTGTCACGGATGGCCAACCGGGACCACCAGATCGAGGTCGGTGTGGGCGACACCGTCCTGCTCGCGTCCTCGCTGATCCCCGGCAACGAGAACGCCGTCTATCGCATCATCAACGGCCTCATGCGCCTGGGCGCCGACGTCGTCCACAAGGGCAACGCCCATGTTCACGTCTCTGGCCACGCCAGCGCCGGTGAGCTGCTCTACTGCTACAACATCGTCAAGCCGAAGAACGTCATGCCGGTGCACGGCGAGTGGCGCCACCTGGTGGCCAACGCCGAGCTGGCGGTCAAGACGGGCGTGCCGCGTGCCCGTGTTGTTCTGGCAGAGGACGGTGTGGTCGTCGACCTCAACAAGGGGGTCGCGAACATCGTCGGCGCGGTGCCCTGCGGATATGTCTACGTTGATGGCTCATCCGTGGGTGAGACGACCGAGGCCCTGCTGAAGGATCGCCGCATCCTGCGCGACGAGGGCTTCATCACGATCATCGTGGTGCGCGACGCGGCGACCGGAAAGATCGCTGCCGGCCCCGAGATCCAGGCGCGTGGCTTCGCCGAGGACCAGGACGTCTTCGACCAGGTGCTGCCAAAGCTGGAGCAGGCTCTGGCGGATGCCGCGAGCAAGGGGGTCACCGACTCCTTCCAGCTGCAACAGGTCATCCGTCGGACAGTCGGCACGTGGGTCGGTGGCCGGTTGCGCCGCCGGCCGATGATCATCCCGATCGTCATCGACGCCT
>PKWT01000154.1:16489-24059 GCA_003132125.1 Micrococcales bacterium
GGCGATTGGTGCTCCCGGGAACGCGTGTGACGCGTGATACCGGAGTGTCTTTCGCGTAACCTGCGAACTGTGTCGAGTCGTACGTCTTCCCCGGTCGCGCGCCCGAAGTCCTCGGGACGCGCCGGCTCATCAAGCCCTGCCAACGGACGCAACGGGCGGCCGGCACCGCGCAGACCCGCGGCGAGGTCGTCACGGTCGAGGGCCAGGGCCCGGCGCGGGGACCTTCCGTGGCCGGTGAGAGCGGTTCGTGGCACCTGGATGGGCATGGCCCATGTTGCCGGCGGCACCGTCCGGAGGATCGGGCGCAGTGCCAGCGAGCTCGAGCCGGAGCACCGTCGTGATGGCATCGGCTTCTTCCTGCTCGGCCTGACCATCGTGGTCGCGGCCCGTGAGTGGTGGGGGCTCAAGGGCATGGCCGGCGACGTCATCCATGCCGTCGTTGCCGGGACGTTTGGCCGCGTGGCCTATGCCGTCCCGATCGCCCTGCTGCTGCTCGGTATCCGGCTGTTGCGGGCGCCGGGCGACTCGGCCTCGACGAACCGCATCACCATCGGCACGACGGCATTGACGTTCGCCGCGGCTGGTCTTGTCCACATCTCCGCCGGCATGCCCAGCCCACCCGACGGCGCCATCGCAATGCGTAACGCTGGTGGCATCATCGGCTTCCTGGCCTCGAGCCCTCTCGTCGCTGCCATCAGGACCTGGGGCACCGTCCCCCTGCTCCTGCTGCTGGGAGTCTTCGGAGTCCTGGTCATGTCCGCCACACCGGTCCACATGATTCCCACGCGCCTGCGCGACCTGCGCGACTGGGTGTTGCGTCGTCCGCCAGCCACCGAGACCACGGGCGATGAGGCCAGCCTGGTCGGCAAGGGCCGGACCCGGCTCCGCCCCGGGCCTATCGGCGAGGGACCCTTCGATGGTGACGAGGCCTTCAGACAGGCCGCCATCGTGGCCAAGGCCAAGGCTGACGCGGCATTCCGCCCGGGCGAGAAGCGACCCACCGCACCCGGCGTCCTGGCGCCAGGAACCGGCGCGGCCGGTGTGCCCCACCCGGGGGAGGGCGCGGTCGACCGGAAGACTCCGCTCGAGGCACCGCCGACCACCCTGATCCCGCGGCGGGTCGAACAGCTCTCCCTTGCCGGCGACATCACCTACACGCTGCCCGACAACATGCTGCTCGCGCCCGGAAGCCCGCACAAGAAACGCAGTGCCGCCAACGACGCTGTGGTCGACGCGCTGACCGAGGTGCTCGACCAGTTCGACGTGGACGCGCAGGTCACCGGCTTCAGCCGCGGCCCGACGGTCACCCGCTACGAGGTCGAGCTTGGGCCCGGCATCAAGGTCGAACGCGTCACCGCGCTCTCGAGGAACATCGCCTATGCCGTTGCGTCGGCTGACGTTCGCATCCTGAGCCCGATCCCCGGCAAGTCGGCGATCGGCATCGAGATCCCCAACGCCGACCGCGAAAAGGTCAGCCTCGGCGACGTGCTGCGCAGCCAGGCGGCGCGGGGCAACTCGCACCCGATGGTCGTCGGCGTCGGCAAGGACGTCGAGGGTGGCTATGTCATCGCCAACCTCGCCAAGATGCCGCACCTGCTGGTGGCCGGCGCGACCGGCTCCGGCAAGTCCAGCTTCGTCAACTCGATGATCACCTCGATCCTGATGCGTTCGACGCCGGACGAGGTGCGGATGATCCTGGTGGACCCCAAGCGGGTCGAGCTGACCGGCTACGAGGGGATTCCACACCTCATCACGCCGATCATCACCAGCCCGAAGAAGGCCGCCGAGGCGCTGCAGTGGGTGGTTCGCGAGATGGAGACCCGCTACGACGACCTCGCCGCGTACGGGTTCAAACACGTCGACGACTTCAACAAGGCGGTCAAGTCCGGCGCGATCAAACCGCTGCCGGGGTCCAAACGGGTCATCGCGCCCTATCCATACCTCCTGATCATCGTCGATGAGCTCGCCGACCTGATGATCGTTGCGCCGCGCGACGTCGAGGAGTCGATCGTGCGCATCACCCAGCTGGCGCGGGCGGCCGGCATACACCTCGTCCTTGCCACGCAGCGTCCCTCGGTCGACGTCGTCACCGGTCTGATCAAGGCCAACGTGCCCTCCCGTATGGCGTTCGCCACCTCGTCGGTCACCGACTCGCGGGTCGTGATGGACATGCCCGGCGCCGAGAAGCTGGTCGGGCAGGGTGACGCGCTCTTCCTGCCGATGGGGACGTCCAAACCGATGCGCGTGCAGGGTGCCTGGGTTACCGAGTCCGAGATCCAGGCGGTCGTCAAGCACGTCCGCGGCCAGCTCAAGCCGGACTATCGCAAGGACGTCATGGTGGTCGCGGCCAAGAAAGTGGTCGAGGACGACATCGGCGATGACCTGGATATCCTGCTGCAGGCCACTGAGCTCGTCATCACGACGCAGTTCGGCTCGACGTCGATGCTTCAGCGCAAGCTGCGTATCGGGTTCGCCAAAGCCGGCCGAATGATGGACCTGCTGGAGTCCCGTGGCGTTGTGGGTCCCTCTGAGGGCTCGAAGGCTCGCGATGTCCTGGTCACGTTGGACGACCTGGACACCACGCTGGCCCTGATGCGCGGCGACGTCGTTCCGGACGTCGATCCGATCTATGACGTTGAGGCCTCGACGACCGGCGTTCACCTCGGCCATCTGGACGACGGCGCCACGGTGCCGAACCCCATGTCGTCACCACGGCCCACCACCGATCCGGCCACCGATCCGGCCACCATGGCGACCACCAGGGTGCCCTTGGGCGGTCCGACCCGCGAGTCGCTGGCACCCGACAGCTACGAAGAGGTTGACGACGAGGACGAGGGCGGCGAGGACGCCTGGTCGCTCACCCGAAACGGTCAGCGCGACGACCTCTGAGCGGAGCTGAGCCAAAGGCGGCGGCGCCAGTGGCCGGTCCTTCGTTCCGTCGAGGGTCCTACGTCCGGCCGAGCGGCTCGTATGTCGCCAGGCTGGGTCCGCGCGTTGCCTGTAGCTCGCGGGCACCCGCCTCGGCAGCGCGCATGACGCGCAGCAGGTTGCCGCCGGCCAGCTTGGCCAGGTCGATGTCGGACCAGCCACGTTCGGCCAGCGCGGCGAACAACCGGGGATAGCCACTGACGTCCTCGAGGCCGACTGGCAGATCCTCGGTGCCGTCGTAGTCGCCGCCGATACCGACATGGTCGACCCCGGCGACGTCGCGCACGTGCTCGATGTGAGCGACGACCTGGTCGATCGTGGCGCTGGGCTTGGCATGTTGCTGGCGGTATGTCGCGGCGAACGTGTCGAACGCGATGTGGTCTTTGGTGTTGACCCCGGCCTCGAGCGCTGCCACCGCGGCGTCCTTGCGCCACAGGGCGGCGGCGGGGGAGACGAACTCGGGCACGAACGTCACCATGCAGACGCCGTCGTTGTCGCGCAAGGTCTTGAGCACGTCGTCGGGGACGTTGCGGGTCGTGTCGCAGACGGCGCGCGCGGATGAGTGCGAGAACATCACCGGCACCTCGCTGACCCGCAGGGCGTCGCGCATGGTGTCGGCAGAGACGTGCGACAGGTCGACGAGCATGCCGATGCGGTTCATCTCGCGCACCACCTCGACGCCAAAGGCCGAGAGCCCGCCAGTGACCGGTTCGTCGGTGGCCGAGTCGGCCCACGGGACGTTGTCGTTGTGGGTCAGTGTCATATACCGGACGCCGAGCACGTAGAGCATGCGCAGCACGGCCAGGGAACAACCGATCGAGTGCCCGCCCTCGGCGCCGATCAGCGAGGCGATGCGCCCGGAGGCGAAGACGGTCTCCACCTCGTCCGCGGTGCGGGCGAAACCCAGCTGGTCGGAATACCGCCCGACCATCTTGTGCACGGCGTCGACCTGTTCCAGGGTCTGGATCACCGCAGCGCCGTCGGCCAGCGTGGAGGGCACCCACACGGACCAGAACTGGGCGCCGACGCAACCGGCACGCAGCCGGGGCAGGTCGGTCTGGGTGGTGGTCAGACGTTGCGAGAGGTCCAGCNNGTGACGCGGGCGACGGTGGCTGGGGTGGTGGTCTCTGGGGCGTGGTCGGGCATGCGGTCATTCAACCGCAGCCCACTTACCATGGGGACATGACCTCAACGACCTCCGTGACTTCCACGGCTGACAACAGCCAAAGGAGCGTCGCGTTGGTCACCTTGGGCTGCGCCCGCAACGAGGTCGACTCCGAGGAGCTCGCAGGCCGGCTGGCCGCCGAGGGATGGCTCCTGGTCGATGACGCCGCCAAGGCCGACGTCGCCGTGATCAACACCTGCGGTTTCGTCGCGCAGGCCAAGAAGGACTCCATCGACGCCCTGCTCGAGGCCTCCGACCTCAAGGGCTCAGGACGCACGCAGAAGGTCGTCGCGGTCGGTTGTCTGGCCGAGCGGTATGGCGAGCAGCTGGCCGCCGAGCTGCCCGAGGCTGACGCCGTGCTCGGCTTCGACTCCTACGAGGACATGTCGAGCCACCTCACCTCGATCCTGGCCGGTAACAGGCCCGCATCCCATGTGCCGTCCGACCGCCGCCGCCTGCTGCCGCTCTCGCCGGCTTCTCGACAAGCCTCTTCCGCCGGGGTGGCCCTGCCCGGTCACGGCGGCACGTTCGAAGGACCGGGCCCGGCCAGCGGCCCCCGCGTCATGCGCGCCCGTCTTGACGGCCGTCCGTGGGCTCCGCTGAAGATTGCCAGTGGCTGTGACCGGCGCTGCGCCTTCTGCGCGATCCCCATGTTCCGCGGGGCGTTTGTCTCGAGGCAGCCAGCGGACGTCCTGGCCGAGGCGCAGTGGCTCGGCGAGCACGACGTCAAGGAGATCTTCCTGGTCAGCGAGAACTCCACGTCCTACGGCAAGGACCTCGGGGATCTGCGCCTCCTGGAGAGGATGCTGCCCCAGCTTGTTGCCGTTGACGGCATCGAACGCGTGCGGGTGTCCTACCTGCAGCCGGCCGAGATCCGGATGGACCTGCTCGACGTCATGGCCTCGACGCCGGGTGTCGTGCCGTATTTCGACATCTCCTTCCAGCACGCGTCCGAGTCGCTGCTGCGCACGATGCGCCGGTTCGGTTCCCGCGAGGCCTTCCTCGAGCTGGTCGACCAGGTCCGTGCTCGCGCCCCGCTGGCCGGCATCCGGTCCAACGTCATCGTCGGGTTCCCGGGAGAGACCGAGCATGACCTCGCCGAGCTCGAGTCCTTCCTCACGGACGCCCGTCTGGACGTGGTCGGCGTGTTCGGCTACTCCGACGAGGACGGCACCGAGGCCGAGACCTATGAGGGCACGTTCGAGAGCCATGTCATCGCCGAGCGCCTCGCGCACTTCACGACGCTGGTGGAGGAGCTCAACATCCAGCGCGCCGAGGAGCGGGTGGGGGAGCTCGTGGAGGTCCTGGTCGAGGAGATCGACGAGGACACCGACGACCTGACCGGACGGTCGGCGCATCAGGGGCCGGACGTCGACGGCGCGACGATCCTTCGGATCCGTCCCGGCGCCGAGGCCCCCGCTGTTGGCGAGATCATTGCCGCACGCGTTGTCGACACCCTCGGGATCGACCTCATCGCGGAGCCGTTGTGATCCACAAGGGCAACGACCCCCAGGTTCGTCAGGCACAGGCGAGCGCGTGGAACATCGCCAACGCGCTCACCATCTCGCGCATGGCGCTCGTCCCCCTTTTCGCGTGGCTCCTGCTGTACGACGACGGCCAGCTGACGAGATACCGCCTGTTCGCCTTCGGTGTGTTCGTCGTCGCGACGGCGACCGACCGTGTCGACGGCTACCTGGCCCGTTCACGCGGGATCGTCACTGACTTCGGCAAGGTGAGCGACCCGATCGCCGACAAGGCACTGATGGGTATGGCGCTCATCGGGCTCTCGATCATCGATCTGCTTCCGTGGTGGGTCACCATCCTGGTCCTCGTTCGAGAGGTCGGCGTCACGGCATTGCGGTTCGTGGTCATCCGGCACGGCGTGATGCCGGCCAGTCGCGGCGGCAAGGTCAAGACGGCGCTTCAGGCAACCGCGATCATGCTCTACGTTCTGCCGCTCCACGCCTTCCCGCTGAGCGGCTTCTGGCAGGCCATCGCCGTCGCGGTCATGTCGCTGGCGGTCATCGTGACGGTCGGGACGGGGGCTGACTACGTGCTACGGGCGCACACCCTGCGCAATACCAGTCCTCGGGCGGACGCCAAGCGCGCGCGTCGTGCTGCGGCCGAGCTCAAGGCCCAGGAGCGTGCGGCGGCCAAGCCCGAGGCGGCCGTACGGACTACCCCTGGGCCCAAGGCCTGAGCGTGGAACAGACCCTGGCTGCCGATCTGGTGGCCCGCCTGACCGCTGCCGGGCAGACGGTGGCGGTTGCCGAGTCGCTGACCGGAGGCCTGGTCTGCGCGGCGCTGACCGAAGTTGCCGGTGCATCCGTCGTCGTGCGTGGGGCTGTCGTCGCGTACGCGACGGACCTCAAGGCCCAGGTGCTAGGGGTCGACGAAGCGCTGCTGGCCCAGGCGGGGGCCGTCGACCCAGCCGTGGCTGAGCAGATGGCTGCCGGCGTGCGGTCGCTGACGGGCTCGACGTACGGCCTGGCGACGACCGGTGTGGCCGGGCCCGATATGGCTGACGGCAAGCCGGTGGGCACGGTTTATGTCGCGTTGGTCGGCCCCGGGTCCTCGCGGGTCAGTGCGCTGGCCCTGTCGGGGGATCGTGCCGGAATCCGGGCCCAGAGTGTGCGCGCGGCCCTGATGTTGCTGGCCGACGAGCTCGCGGCCCAGAAGCGGGAAGAACCCCCGCATGTCGACGGTTGACCCCAGCGTGGCGAACAACTCGGCAAACTGGGAGGCGGACAGTCGGGCCCGCAGGGTACCGTTGTCCCAGACGTATTATCGATCGAGCTGCAGTAAGGAGGCGTCATGATCTTGCTTCGTCGTGAACTCGGAGATGTCCTCCGTGAGCACCGCCAGTCTCAGGGGCGCACCTTGCGCGAGGTGTCAGCTTCGGCCGCCGTGTCGCTGGGCTATCTCAGCGAGGTCGAGCGCGGCGAGAAGGAAGCCTCCTCGGAGCTGCTCGCGTCCATCTGCGGGGCCCTGGATCTTCCGATGTCCCAGATGCTCAGCCACGTCTCCGACCGGGTCGCCGAGTCCGAGGCGGTGGGTGCGCCGGTGTCGCTGCGCGCCGCCCGTCGCCCAGCTCTGGTCCGCGCCTCCGCAGCCTGAAAGATCACACTCGATCAGCCGACGTCTTTGGCGGTGTGTTCCCCTGCCGGGGCGGCCGCTGGCTGCGGTTGGATGGTGTTGGTTTGGCTGGGGGCGGGGTGCCGGTTGCTGAGCCAGTGGTTGAGCTCGGCGGCGGGCACGGGTCTGGACATGTAGTAGCCCTGTGCCTGGTCGCAGCCAAGCCGTGTCAGCTGTTGGTAGGCGAGGTTTGTCTCGACGCCTTCGGCGACCATGCGTAGGCCGAGACTGTGGGCCAGGTCGATGGTGGAGGCGACCAGTGCGGCGGTGCGGGCATCGTCGATCGGGAGGATGAAGGAGCGGTCGAGCTTGAGCTCGTCGATGGGCAGGTCGCGCAGGTAG
>PKWT01000131.1:0-667 GCA_003132125.1 Micrococcales bacterium
CCAGCCGAGACGATGCCACGCTCCATCGAGCGCACGCCACCCTCGAGGTACAGCTCGGCGGCGAGGGACTGTGCCGGCAGATCCTCCTGCGTCAGGTGCGGCAGGAAGCGCTTGGCATCGAGGAACACCGCGTGCCCACCGATCGGCTCAACGATCGGCACACCGGCCGCCAACAGCTGGTTTCCGAGGTGGCGCACCTGGTGGATACGGTGCGCGATGTAGTCGTCATCCACCATCTCGTGGATGCCCTGGGCCATGGCGGCCATGTCGCGACCGGCCATCCCGCCGTAGCTCGGCATGCCCTCGTACACGACGACGAGCTCGCAGGCCCGCTGGAAGACGCTCGGGTCGCGCATGGCCAGGAAACCGCCGATGTTGACCAGACAGTCCTTCTTGCCGGACATGGTGCAGCCGTCGAAGTGCGTCATCATCTCTTTGACGATCTCGCGGACCGGTTTGCCGGCGTAACCCTCTTCGCGCTCCTGGATGAAGAACGCGTTCTCGACCAGACGGGTGGCGTCGGACCACACGATGATGTCGTGGCGGCGGCACAGCTCGCTGACCTCGCGCAGGTTCTGCATCGACACCGGCTGACCGCCGGCCAGGTTCACCGTGACGGCGACGTTGACATAGGCGATGTTCGCCGGGCCAACCTGGTCGATGAGCG
>PKWT01000131.1:695-4386 GCA_003132125.1 Micrococcales bacterium
CCCTCTTTGATGAGGATCTTGGAGATCAGGTGCTCGGCGCCACGCCCCTGGTGGGTCGGCACGACGTAGGGGAATCCGTAGATCTCCTCGACGGCGTCCTTGAGCTCGTCGAAGCTCACCGACCCGGCGTAGGCCTCGTCGCCGGACATCATGGCGGACCACTGACGGTCACTCATCGCGTTGGTGCCGGAGTCGGTCAGCAGATCGATGTAGACGTCCCGGCTGTGAAGCAGGAAGGTGTTGTAGCCGGCCTCTTTGATGGCCTTCTCACGGTGGGCGCGAGTCGTGATCGGCAGCGTCTCAACGGTCTTGATCCGATACGGCTCGGCCATGATCGGGGATGCTGCGGGGGGGGTCTGGGGGGCGGCCGTCATGGCGTCTCCTTCGGTCGGACGTCACGTCGGACGTCGGGTGTATCCGAAGCATCCACGATTCTCTGTTATTGCACAATCGGACAGATATGGCCTAGACATACTGATCAATATGACTAGTCAAACCACCATTTGACTACACAAGTTGTATGCCGACANNCCGCAAACGGCTCGGCGCCGCTGGCGTGTTGCCTTGGCCCGTGTCAGTGGAACGAGTTGGTGAAGCCGATCAGGGTGGACATGTAGTTCGCCCTTTCGAAGGCGGACGGGTCCGCGACGTTGCGCTGGCTGACGCTGCCCTTGAGTTGTGCCACCGACTCGAAGCCGGACTCGGCAGCCCACTCGACGAGCTCGCGCTCGACCGCGGCAACGTGCCCGGGGCCGTTCACCAGCAGCGCCGAGGTCATCATCGCCACGTCGGCGCCGGCAAGCAGGCAGCGGGCTACGTCGGCGCCCGTGTGGACACCGGTCGTCACGGCGAGCGACGCCTCGACGCGTCCGGAGAGGATGGCGGTCCAGCGCAGTGGCAGCCGAAGCTCCGACGAGGACGACAGCTCCAGCGTCGGTGCCACCTTGCGGGTCTTGGGGTCGATGTCGGGCTGGTAGAAACGGTTGAACAGCACCAGGCCGTCCGCCCCCGCATCGATGAAACGTGTGGCCTGGTTTCCCAACGCGCTGTAGTGCGGGCCGATCTTCACCGCGAGCGGGATCGAGAGGGATGCCTTCACCAGCGCGACCAGCTCCACCTGCTCGTCCTCGACGTCGCGCCCGGTCACGTCGAGGTCTGCGGCGAGCCCGTACAGGTTGAGCTCGATCGCGTCGGCCCCGGCGAGCTCGAGCAGCCGCGCGTATCTCACCCAGCCGCCGGCGGTCTCCCCGTTCAGGCTGGCCACCACGGGGATCGACAGGGCCTTCTTCGCCTGCTCGACATGGCGCAGGTAACGATCGGCGACCGACTCGAAGTCGGCCAGGTCGGGGAAGTAGCTGGTGGCCTCGGGATTACTGTCCGAACCGAGGTCGCCCAGCCGGGCGGCCTGTATGTCCTCATGCTCGATCTGCTCCTCGAACAATGAGGGCAGGACGACAGCGGCGACTCCGGCCTGCTCAAGGGCGCGCAGAGAGTCGATCCGGGCAGTCAGTGGCCCGGACGACGCGACCAGCGGGCTGCGCAGCTGCAAGCCAAGGTAGGTCGTCAACAGGTCGAACTCCGGAACGACGGTCGGTTCGGCGGTCATGATGGAACCTCCTCGGTAGCGACGCCCTCAGGGTCGACGATCGCCCCGGGCTCGTGCGGCACGCTTCGTTCGACTCCGGCGAGCTGCTCGTAGTAGTGCCAGCGCTCGTCGACATCGGCCTGGGCCAGGGCCATGAGGTGGTGAGACCGCTCGGGGTCGGAGCGTTCGAGCATCGCGAACCGGGCCTCCGCCAGCGCGAACTCGCTGAGAGCCATCGCCGGCTTGCGGGAGTCGAGGCGGAACGGCTTCGTGTGCTCGTCGGATCCGGGGGCGAACCGATAGAGGGGCCAGTGGCCGCTCTTGACCGCGTCGCGCATGTGCGTCATGGAGTACTTCATGTCGATGCCATGCGCGATGCACGTGGAGTAGGCCAGCACCAGCGACGGCCCGGGCCACGCGGCAGCCTCCTGCAGGGCACGCACGGTCTGCACCTCGTTCGCGCCCAGGGCGATCTGCGCGACGTAGACGTTGCCGTACTGCATTGCCAGGGCGCCCAGGTCCTTCTTCGGGGTGGACTTGCCGGAGGTGGCGAACTTGGCCACCGCACCCCTCGGGGTTGCCTTGGACGCCTGGCCGCCGGTGTTGGAGTAGACCTCGGTGTCGAGCACGAGCACGTTGACGTTCTCACCGGAGGCGAGCACGTGGTCGAGTCCGCCATAGCCGATGTCGTAGGCCCACCCGTCACCGCCGATGATCCACACGTCGCTGCGCACCAGGTCGTCGGCGAGGCTCAGCAGGTGGCGCGCGGTGGGGTCCGGCTCAAGGGCAGCCAACCGCTCCCGCAGGCGCACGACCCGCTCCCGCTGGGCGCTGACGCCTGCCTCCGCGGACTGGTCCGCGTCGAGAAGCTCGCGGGCCAGCTCGGGACCGATNNTTGTCCTCGAACAGGCTGTTGGACCATGCAGGCCCTCGACCGTCGGAGTTGCGGCTCCACGGTGTCGTCGGCAGGTTCCCGCCATAGATCGACGAGCATCCCGTGGCGTTTGCCACGATCATCCGGTCGCCGAAGAGCTGGGAGATCAGGCGCAGGTATGGCGTCTCGCCGCACCCCTCGCACGCGCTCGAGAACTCGAACAGCGGCTGGAGCACCTGCGAGCCTTTGACGGTGTCGTGTGGGAGCAGCTCACGATCCAGCAGGGGGATGGTGTCGAAGAAGGCGTAGTTGGCGCGCTCGTCGTCCCGGTGCTCGGAGATCGGTTCCATGTTGATGGACTTGTGCCCGACCGCACTCTTGCTGATCGCGGGGCACTGCTCGACACACACCCCGCAACCGGTGCAGTCGTCGGGGGAGACCTGGATGCTCAGCAGATGCGGGGTATCCAGCTCCCTGGACTTGAAGGTCTTGGACGCGAAGGTGTCCGGTGCCCCGTCGAGCACATCGGGCGAGAACACCTTCATCCCCATGGCGTTGTGAGGGCACACGATCGCGCACTTGCCGCAGTCGATGCAGATGTCGGGGTCCCAGATCGGGATCTCCTGGGCGAGCGCTCTCTTTTCGTATCGCGTGGTGCCGGTCGGGAAGGTTCCGTCCACCGGCAGGGCGCTCACCGGAAGCAGGTCACCCTCGCCGGCGAGTATGCGTGCGGTCACCCTGGTCACGAAGTCTGGCGCCGCCGTCGGTATGGCGTCGCGCAACGGCGTGGTCGAGGTCACCGTCGCCGGCACCGTGAGCTCGTGAAGCTCGGCCAGCGACGCATCGACGGCAGCGAGATTTCGCTCGACGACCTTGGGCCCGCGCCTCCCGTACGTCTTCTCCACCGCGTGCCGAACCGCGTCAAGCGCCTCTTCCTGGGGAAGGATCCCGGACAGGGCAAAGAAACACGGCTGCATGACGGTGTTGATCCGCCCGCGAAGCCCGAGATCGCCGGCCACCCGCCGGGCATCGATGACGTGCACCTTCAGCTTCTTGTCGATGATGGCTCGCTGAACCTTTTCGGGCAGCACGTCCCACACCTCCTCAGGTGGGTACGGCGCGTTCAGCAGCAGGGTCGCGCCCGGTTTGGCCACGGCCAGGACGTCCTGGGTGAACAGGAACCCGAAGTGGTGGCAGGCGACGAGGTCTGCCTGGTCGATGAGATACGTGGA
>PKWT01000157.1:0-2388 GCA_003132125.1 Micrococcales bacterium
CCGTCGCCCACGATCGCCGCGTCGATGAAGTCGGACACCGGCTCGGGGTTGAACGCCGCGTGTCCGCCGGCGATGACGATCGGGTCGTCGTCCCCCCGATCGCGAGCGTGCAGCGGTATGCCGGCCAGGTCCAGGGCCGTGAGCATGTTGGTGTAGCCGAGCTCGGTGGAGAACGAGACACCGAACATGTCGAAGTCACGCAGCGCGCGGTGCCCGTCGACCGTGAACTGGGAGATGCTCTCGCTGCGCAGCAGCGCCTCCATGTCCGGCCACACGGAGTACGTGCGCTCGGCCAGGGCGTCCGGACACTCGTTGATGACCTCGTACAGGATCATGACGCCCTGGTTGGGCAGACCGATCTCGTAGGCGTCGGGGTACATCAGGGCCCACCGCGCCGTCAGCTCCTCGCCCTCGGGACCGAACCCGCCGCAGTCCCAGTCCTTGACCGTGGAGTTGAGCTCACCGCCGACGTACTGGATCGGTTTGCTCACCTGTTCCAGCAGCGGCTCCAGGCGATGAAAAAGGGAGACGCCGAGGCGTTCGGTGGTGCGCAGGCTTTCGGGCATGCGTTCAAGAGTAGAGCGCGTCCAGCTCACCCTTGAACTTCTCGGCCACGATCTTGCGTTTGAGCTTCATGCTCGGGGTCAGGTCGCCGTCGTCGATCGAGAGGTCCCGCGGCAGGATGATGAACTTCTTGATGGTCTCCCAGCGGTTCAGCTTGGCGTTGAGCTCGTCGACGTAGCCCTGAACCATCTCGCGAGCCGCGGGCGAGGTGACGATCTCGGCATACGACTTGTCGGTCATGTCGTTCTCGGCCGCCCAGCCGACGATGGCGTCGGCGTCAAGAGTGATGAGCGCGGACACGAAGTTGCGCCCGTCGCCGTGGATGATCAGCTGGCTGGCATAGGGACACACGCTCTTGAACATCGTCTCGATCACGGACGGGGCGACGTACTTGCCGCCGGAGGTCTTGAACATGTCTTTCTTGCGGTCGGTGATCCGCAGGAACCCGCGCTCGTCCAGGTTGCCGATGTCACCCGTGTGCAACCATCCGTCGACGTCGATGGACACGGCAGAGTCCTCGGGCAGGTTGTGATAGCCCGCCATGATGCCCGGACCCTTGAGCAGGATCTCCCCGTCCTCGGCGATGCGGACGTCGGTGCCGGGCAGCGGCCAGCCGACGCTTCCGAAGGCGTAGGCGTGCGGCCGGTTGACGAACGACGCGGCACTGGACTCGGTCAGGCCGTAGCCCTCAAGGATGAGCATGCCGGCGGCGTCGAACCATTCGGCCACCTCGCGGTTGAGTGCTGCCGACCCGGAGATGAAGAACCTGATCTTGCCGCCGAACCGGGCACGGACCTTGTGCAGCACCAGCTTGTCCGCGAGCGCGTACTGGACGGCCAACAGGCCAGAGGGCTTGGCCCCCTCAGCGCGCAGTGCGGCAACCTGACGGCCGACGCCGATGGCCCACCCGAACAACGTGGCCTTCACCCCGCCCTCGCCGCTCATCGTGGTCGTGATCCGGCTGTAGGCCTTTTCGAAGATGCGCGGTGCCGCACCCATGAACGTCGGGGCGATCACGGCCAGGTTGTCCACGATCTTGTCCACCCGCCCGTCGAGCGCGGTGGGGATTCCGATCTGCAGCGGGATGGTCAGCAGCACCTTGCCGAGCACGTGGGCCAGCGGCAGCCAGAGGTACTGCAGGTCGTCCTGAGACAGAATGCCGATCGCGTCGACCGCTGCGGCCTCATAGGTCCAACAGTCATGGGACAGCCGAACCCCCTTGGGCAGCCCCGTCGTTCCCGAGGTGTAGATGAGCGTGGCGAGATGCTGCGGCTTGATGGCATCGATCCGGTCATCCACGGCAGTCGGCACCCGCGCCAGGTGGTCAACACCCATCTGCTCCAGATCAGCCAGGGTGATGACCCAGTCACCATCGGCCGTTCCGTCGAAGGTGATGACCTTGACCACGTCGGGCAGCTGGGCGCGGTTGGCGCGAAGCTTGACGATCTGGGTGTCGTCCTCGGCGAACACGAGACGGCTCTGGGAGTCGCCGACGATGTAGGTCACGTCGACGGCGGAGGTCGTGGGATAGATCGTGGTCGTTGCGGCGCCGGCCAACATGATGGCCAGGTCGGCGATGACCCACTCGTACCGAGTGCTCGACGCCAGCGCCACCCGCTGCTCCGACTCGATGCCCAGGGCCATCAGACCGGCCGCCAACCGGCGTACACGGGCATCGGTCTGCGTCCAGGTGACCGACTCCCAGAGCTCTTCCCGCGGGAACCGGAACGCTTCAACGTCAGGGGACTTCGCCACCCGGTCGACGAACAGATGGGCCACCGAACGGGCCCGATTCTCGATGAGGGAGAGGTCGTTCTGCTCGTC
>PKWT01000157.1:2414-26359 GCA_003132125.1 Micrococcales bacterium
CCCGCAAACATGCTCGAGCCGCCGTACGACACGAAGGGCAGCGGCAGCCCGGTCACCGGCATGATGCCCAGGTTCATCCCCACGTTCTCGAACACCTGAAAGGTGAACCAGCAGGCGACGCCGATCGCGACCAGTCGGCTGAAGGAGTCTTTGGCACGGGCCGCGATCATCAGCGTGCGCACGACCAGAAAGCCGAGGACGAGCAGCAGCCCCGCGCTGCCCAGGAAGCCGAGCTCCTCCCCTGCCACCGAGAACACGAAGTCGGTCTGCTGGAACGGGATGAACCCGCCCTGTGTCTGACGGCCCTGGAACAGACCCTGACCCTGCCACCCGCCGGAGCCGATCGCGATACGGACCTGGCGGGTCTGGTAGCCGATCCCCTGCGGGTCTGCGGAAGGGTTGGCGAAGGCGACCAGCCGGTCGCGCTGATAGGGGCTCAGCACCGGCGTGGTGAGGGCCACGGTGACGCCCAGAGCGAGCACGGCCAGAACCCCGAACACCCAGCGTTTCGGGGCGCCGGACACCGCGATCACACCGACGGCGAGCGCGACCAGGACGAGGGCGGAGCCGAGGTCGGGCTGCAGCATGACCAGGCTGATCGGTATGCCGGCCACGACCCAGGCGAGCGCGACGTCACGATGCGAGGGTGGCTGGTCGCGTTCACCGCGCTCGGCGAGGATGACGGCCAGGCCCACGCAGAGCGCCACCTTGGCGAGCTCCGAGGGCTGGATGGAGAACCCACCCGGCAGCCGGACCCACGAGTGCGAGCCGTTGATGGTGGAGCCGAGCGGCGTGAGGACAAGGACCAACCCGGCGACCGACGCGAGATAGAGCCAGGGGGCATAGGCCCGCAGCCCCCGGAAGTCCACCCTGGTGACCGCCGCCGCCAGGCCAAGACCGATGCCGGTGTTGATCAGGTGACGTGCAAGGTACGTGGAACCGGACTGGTGGCGCGTGGCAGACCAGACCAGCAGCGCACCGATGAGGGAGAGCCCAAGGCCACCGATGAGCAGACCCCAGTCCGAACGGGACCAGATCAGGGTGGCGGGCCGGGTCTGCGTCGAGGTCATGCGGGCACGGACGTGAGGTCAGGTGGCGGGGATCGAGGACAGCACCGTCCGACAACGCTCGACGTCGTCGGCGATCTTGTCCAACAAGGACTCGATGGAGTCGAACTTCTCGGTCGGACGGAGCCGTTCGACGAACTCGACGCACACGTTCTCACCGTAGAGATCGAGATCGCTGCGATCCAGGACGTAGGCCTCGACACGGCGTTGCGTGCCCCCGAACGTCGGATTGGTCCCGACCGAGATCGCGGCAGGCAGCTTGTGGTCGGGGTCGCTGTCGGGCAGCGACGGCCGGACCAGCCAGCCAGCGTAGACGCCGTCGGCCGGGGTCAGTCCGGCCGAGCTCTGAGTCAGGTTCGCCGTAGGGTAGCCAAGCTCGCGTCCGCGGTGATCGCCATGCACGACCTCACCAGCGACCCGATGTGGGCGCCCCAGGATCTCAGTCGCCCCTGACACGTCGCCGGCGGTCACCAGAGCGCGCACACGGCTGGATGACCAGCGGCCGCCCTCGCCGATGTCGGTGAGGGTGAGAACCTCAAAGCCGTGCTTGCCGCCGAGCTGGCGCAGCGTCCGGACGTCGCCGGAGTTGCGTACGCCGAATCGGGTGTCCTCGCCCACCACGACCAGGCTTGCGCCGAGTGCCTTGACGAACACGTCGACGATGAAACGCTCGGGGGTCCACAGGGCGAGCTCGCGGGTGAACTCCATGACCAGCACCGCATCGAGCCCGGTGCGCGAGAGCAGCTCGAGGCGCTGCTCGGGCGACGTGATGATCTGCGGTGCACGTTCAGGGTGAAGGACGGCGACGGGGTGCGGCTGGAACGTCACCGCCACGGCGCGTGTGCCATCTGGGCCACGGTCGCGGGCCTTCTGGACGACGGTGGCCAACACCGCCTGATGACCCTTGTGCACGCCATCGAAGTTGCCCAGCGTCACCACGCTCGGGCCGTAGCCCTGGGGGATCTGGGAGAGGTCGGTCCATCGCAGCACGAGGGACACTCTACGAACTCGAGGGCGCGAACACGACGCGGGCCTTGGCCAGCGAGCCGCTCTCGTCAAGCATGGCCACCAGGTGCCCGTCGGGCGCGAAGGCCGCAACCAGCTCGTCGTGGCCCGCGGAGAGGGACGCGATGCGCTGTCCGTAGCCCACGGCGGTCGCTTCCGGATCGGTCAGCTCGCGGACGGCAAAGGAGGCCCGTGCCGCGTCTGCCAGCGTGATCACCGGTATGGCGTCCGCCTCGCTCGCCATCTCGAGCTCCGTGAGCGACTGTGCGACGTCGAGCCCGAACCGGCCCACGCGGGTGCGACGCAGTGCGGTGAGGTGCCCGCCCACACCCAGGGAGGCGCCAAGGTCGCGGGCCAGTGCCCGGACGTACGTCCCGGACGAGACGTCGACGACGACATCGAGGTCCCAGACCTGATGGCCATGC
Organism: Micrococcales bacterium; assembly: GCA_003132125.1. GTDB lineage: Bacteria > Actinomycetota > Actinomycetes > Actinomycetales > Dermatophilaceae > UBA4719. The sequence goes on from PKWT01000157.1 coordinate 4,912, forward strand.
ACGGTCTTCGGCCGTTGATCGAGGATGTCGAACCTGCTGACGGTGACCGCACGCGCGGGCAGGACGACGTCCTGTCCCGCACGCACCCGTGCATACGATCGTTGGCCGTTCACCTTGATCGCACTGACGGCACTGGGCACCTGGGCGATCTGGCCGGTGAGTGCGGCCACCCCGTGCTGAACCGCCTCGACGGTCAGCCCCGAGACATCGTGGGAGGTCGCGATCTCGCCGTCTGCGTCATCGGTGATGGTGGACTGACCGAGCCGGATCGTCGCGGTGTAGGTCTTGTCGGTGCCGACGAGAAAGGTCAGAAGCTTGGTGGCGCGGTTGATGCCCAGCACGAGGACTCCGGTTGCCATCGGGTCCAGAGTCCCGGCATGCCCGACCCTGCGGGTGCCACACAGACCTCGACAGCGCGCAACGACGTCGTGACTCGTCCAGCCGGCCGGCTTGTCGACGATGAGCAACCCGTCAGGGGTGGTCATGCGCCGGCGACGTCGTCTTTGCTGCCGTGGTCGCTCTGCGCGTCAGCGTCAGCGCCGGCGCCGGCGCCGGCCTCAACCTCGTCCGCCTCATCCGCGTTGTCGTCGACCGGCTTCTTGTACGGGTCGGCGTCCCCGGCATACGTCGCGCCGGCCCTGGCGGCCGCCACGGCAGCGTCCTGCTGCTTGGCGGTGAGGAGCAGGTCCTCAAGGTGGGCCGCGCCATCAGGCAGCGCGTCCGGGATGAACTCCAGAGTCGGAGTGAGCCGGATGCCGATGCCTTTGCCCACCGCCGAGCGGAGCTTGCCCTTGGCCGACTCCAGCGCCAGAGCGGTTTCGGCGCGTTCGGCCTCGCCGCCGAAGACCGTGTAGAACACGGAGGCATTCTGCAGGTCACCGGTCACCCGGACGTCGGTGATCGTGATGAAGCCGAGCCGCTCGTCCTTGACGCGGTACTCCAGCGTCTCGGCAACCAGCACCTTGATGCGGTCGGCAATCTTCTTCGCGCGTGCCGGATCGGCCATGGTGTCTACGCTCCTACAGAGTTACAGGCTCCGAAGTGGCAGCCTACGAATTGGTGCGGCGAGCAGTCGCCCTCCTCGCGGAGTACGGCTGAGCCTCTCGCCCAACCGGCCACGCGGGTGTCGAAGACCCGCGTGGCCGCGATGGTGAGACTGGTCAGGTGCGCGGGATCTCGCGCATCTCGTGGGTCTCGATGACGTCGTCAATCCTGATGTCGTTGAAGCTGCCCAGGTTGATACCGCACTCGAAGCCCTCGCGAACTTCGGTCACATCGTCCTTGAAACGACGCAGACCGGTGATCTCGATGCCTTCGCCAACGACGACACCGTCACGGATGATCCGTGCCTTGGTGCCGCGCTTGATCTCGCCGGAGCGGATCAGCGAACCTGCGACGTTGCCGAACTTGGAGGACTTGAAGACCTCGCGCACCTCGGCGGTGCCCAGCTGGATCTCTTCGTACTCCGGCTTGAGCATGCCCTTGAGCGCTGCCTCGATGTCCTCGATCGCCGAGTAGATGACCGAGTAGAAGCGCATGTCCACGCCCTCGCGGTCGGCCAGCTCGGCCACCCGCTCGGCCGGCTTGACGTTGAAGCCGATGATGATGGCGCTGTCGACCGTCGCCAGGTTGACGTCGTTCTGCGTGATCGCGCCCACCCCGCGGTGGATGATCCGCAGGTCGACCTCTTCGCCGACATCGATCTTGAGCAACGCGTCCTCGAGCGCCTCGACAGAACCCGACACATCACCCTTGAGGATGAGGTTGAGGTTGTCGACCTTGCCCGCAGCCAGGGCCTCGTTGAGGTCCTCGAGGCTGATCCGCTTGCGACGCTTGGCCAGGCTGGCTGCACGCTGAGCGGCTTCACGACGCTCCGCGATCTGACGAGCGGTGCGGTCGTCGGGTGCCACCAGGAAGGTGTCACCGGCGCCGGGCACCGAGGTCAGACCGAGCACCATGACCGGACGCGACGGCGTGGCTTCCTCGACCGCGTCGCCGTGCTCGTCCAGCATGGCGCGGACGCGGCCGTAGCCACCGCCGGCCACGATGGAGTCACCGATGCGAAGCGTTCCGGACTGGACCAGCACCGTGGCGACAGGGCCACGACCCTTGTCGAGGTGGGCTTCGATCGCCACGCCGCGCGCGTCCTTGTTGGGGTTCGCCCGCAGGTCGAGCGCCGCATCGGCAGTCAGGAGCACTGCTTCAAGGAGCGTGTCGATGTTGGTGTGCTCCTTGGCAGAGACGTTGACGAACATCGTCTCGCCGCCGTACTCCTCTGCCACCAGGTTGTATTCGGTGAGCTGCTGGCGGACCTTGTCGGGGTTTGCCCCCTCCTTGTCCACCTTGTTGACGGCGACCACGATCGGCACACCAGCGGCCTGGGCGTGGTTGAGCGCCTCGATCGTCTGAGGCATCACGCCGTCATCGGCGGCGACCACGAGGATCGCGATGTCCGTGACTCTGGCACCTCGGGCACGCATCGCCGTGAAGGCCTCGTGACCGGGAGTGTCAATGAACGTGATGGGACGTTCGATGCCCTCGTGATGTGTGAGGACCTGGTAGGCACCGATGTGCTGGGTGATGCCACCGGCTTCACTCTGCTGGACCTTCGCGGAACGGATCGCGTCGAGCAAGCGGGTCTTTCCGTGGTCGACGTGNNGAACTGTCCGAGCAGCTCGCGCTCCTCGTCCTCGGGTGACACGACCTCGATCTCATAACCGAGCTCGGTCCCGAGCAGTCGGAACGTGTCTTCGTCCAGAGACTGCGTGGCTGTGGCCATCTCACCCAGATGGATGAGCACCGTGACCAGACTCGCCGGGTTGGCGCTGATCTTGTCGGCGAAGTCGGTCAGCGAGGCACCACGACGCACGCGGATGACGGTCTTGCCGTCGCCGCGGGGAACCGTGACACCGCCGAGCGACGGGGCCTGCATCTGCTCGAACTCCTGACGCTTCGCGCGCTTGGACTTGCGTCCGCGAACGGGACGTCCGCCGCCACGACCAAAGGCACCTTGGGTGCCACCGCGGCCACCAGGTCCACCAGGACGACCGCCACCGCCACCGGGGCGACCAGCGAAACCGCCACCACCGCCGGGGGCGCCACCGCCACCGGGACGACCGGCGAAACCGCCACCGCCGCCGGGACGACCAGGCGCGCCACCACGAGCGGGGCGGTCACCGGGGCGTCCGATTGCAGCACGATCAGGCATCATTCCGGGGTTGGGACGCGGACCACCCGGACGAGGGCCACCGGCGCCGGCGGGAGCCGGACGGCCACCCTGCGGACGGGGCATGCCCTGGCTGGGAGCAAACGGGTTGTTGCCGGGACGAGCAGCGGGCGTCGCCTCGCGGCCCTCACGGGTCTCACCGCGGGGTTCACGGCTCTCGCGGTCACTTCGCGGCATGCCCTGGCTCGGCGCGAACGGGTTGTTGCCGGGTCGGGGAGCCCCAGGACGGGGACCTGGACGCGTGGCGTCGCCGCCGGCTTCGCGCGCCGCAGGCGCCTCGGGGGCAGCAGGGGCACCGGCCTTGGCAGCGGCGGTCTTGGGAACAGCAGTCGTGGGGACAGTGCTCTCCGGGACGTCGGCGAACGGACGGGTGACCGGCTTGGGCCCAGGCGTGGGAGTGCCAGGACGCGAGGGGGTTTCGGGGGCGCTCACGGCGGCTGGAGCGTCAACCTGCACCGTCGGAGCACCAGGAGCCTCTGTGNNTCTTGGCGCCGACATCGGGAGCCCCTGCGGAAGTCAGGTGTGCGGGGAACGTCTCGCGAATCTTGCGGACGACTGGGGGTTCAATGGTCGACGACGCCGACCGGACGAACTCGCCCTGTTCTTTCAGATGGTTGAGCAATATCTTGCTCTCGACTCCAAGCTCTTTTGCGAGCTCGTAGACCCGGACCTTAGCCACGTTTCTCCTTCATCTTTGGCCCGGGCAAGAGATGAAGCGCGGACCGTCGTTAGTGCTGGGTGTTGCTCATCGGTGAGTACTCATCGGGTGCTCATCAGCGTCAAACCCGCTTTCGCGTTCGGAAACTTGCTGAACCGGCAGCTCCGGGGTGGAGCCGTCAGTTGTGACGACGGACTGCGCGTGGGCCTCGATGTACACACTCACGTCCGCCAGCTCGAGCCGGGCCTTGACATGCAGGGCCCGCCCGAATGCTTTGCGGCGTAAGGCGAGATCGAGACACTCCGGTGTTGGGTGCAGCCAAGCGCCACGCCCTGGCAACCGGAGCCGCGGATCGGCAACGACCCTGGCAATGTGCTCACCGGTGTCGTCCCACTCCGCTACAACTCGCAGCAATGCTGATCGATCATCGCGACGACGGCAACCCACGCACGTACGTGTCACACGTTGGGTTGGCCGCTGACGGATACGTCGCAACCGATCGATCTCCACCACTCTACTGCCTAGTGCTCAGGATCCGTGCCAGCATCGGCCTCAGGAGCACCCTCATCGTGCGCAGGGGCCGTGTCAGAACGGATGTCGATGCGCCAGCCGGTGAGCTTGGCGGCCAGGCGCGCGTTCTGACCTTCCTTGCCGATCGCCAGCGACAGCTGGTAGTCGGGGACGGTCACCCGGGCCGAACGCATCTCCAGGTCGACGATCTCGACCGAGTTGACCCGCGACGGTGAAAGCGCGGCCGCAACGAAGGCGCGAGCATCCTCCGAGAAGTCCACGATGTCGATCTTCTCGCCGTGCAGCTCGGCCATGATCGCGCGTACCCGGGCACCCATCGGGCCGATGCAGGCGCCCTTCGCATTGACACCGGGGATCTTTGAGTGGACGGCGACCTTGGTCCGGTGCCCCGCCTCACGCGCCAGTGCGGCGATCTCGACCGTGCCGTCGGCAACCTCGGGGATCTCGAGGGCGAACAGCTTGCGAACCAGGTTGGGGTGGGTGCGCGACAGGCTGATCTGGGGTCCACGCTGACCACGCTTGACGCTGACCACGTAACAACGCAGACGCTGACCGTGGATGTACTTCTCCCCCGGCACCTGCTCGGCCAGGGGCAGGGACCCCTCGATGGCCCCGAGGTCGACCATGACGTAACGAGGATCGCTGCTCTGCTGGATGACCCCCGTGATGATGTCGCCCTCGCGGCCATGGAAGTCGCCCATGATCGCTTCGTCCTCGAGGTCACGCAGTCGCTGCACGATCACCTGACGTGCCGTCGACGCCGCGATCCGCCCGAAGCCGGCCGGTGTGTCGTCGAACTCGGGACCGGGCTCTGAGCGCTCTTCCGTCTCTGGGTCCAGGGCGCCCTCGTCACGGGCCCACACGATCACGTGTCCGGTCTTGCGATCCAGCTCCACGCGGGCAAGGCGCCTGGCGCCCTCGGTGCGGTGGTAGGCCACGAGCATCGCCTGCTCGATCGCCGGGATGATGATGTCGAGCGAGATATCCCGTTCACGCTCAAGGCTGCGCAACGCCGCCAGGTCGATATCCATCAGGTCTCCTCATTGGTGGTGCGATCCGGGTTGGCGCGAGCGAACTCGACCTGCACCTGGGCACGCGCGACGTCGGCATACGGGATGCGTAGCTCGGTCTCTGGTTCTTTCTTGGTCGCCGCCACCAGCAGCGTCGCCCCGAAGGGCCCGGCGGCGACCAGACGGCCAACGATCGGCTCGTCCGCGGGGCCGTTGACGCGCCAGATCTCGACGAGCCGGGTGACGTTGCGCCGGAAGTGACGCGGTTGACCGAGCGGGCGGTCGACACCGGACGACCCGACCTCGAGGACGTAGGGCGCGTCGCCCGTCGCGTCCGAGGCGTCCAGCGCGACGCCGATGGCTCGGGTGGCTTCTGCAACCTCGTCGAGCGAGAGCGGCTCGACCGCGCTGGACTCGTCGGAAGGGTCGAGACCGGCGAGATCACGGTCAAGCCAGATACGGACCAGTCGCCGCTTGCCGGCGGGCGTCACGGCCACGTCCTCGACCATGAGTCCGAGCTCGCCAAGCGGCCCCGGGAGCTCAGCTGTGCCCTGAAGATCAAGCAGGACCTTGCGAATGCGTTCCTGAATGCTCAACTGCCGCCTCCGCTTCCTGCTCTTCTCGAATGCCGCCACCCGGCGCGCATGTGCGCACGGTGGTCGTCGAGGTCAGTCTATCGGCGCGAACGCGGTGCACACAGCCACCGCACGCGGTCGTGCCATCATCGAGCCCATGCCCGCGAACGACCGTATGCCGTGCCTCTGGTCCCGCAGGTCGCTCTTGGTGGCTCTGACCGTGGGTTCGATGACGGCACTGTCTGGATGTCGGGTGCGGCTGGAGGGCGATGCACCACTCACGCCAACTCCGCCAGCTCGCCAGCCGATGCCCGACGAGCAGGCCCTGCTGACGGCACGCCGGGACGCCGTGCGGTTGCGTGACCTGGCCGCGGGGCTGGATAACGCGGCCACTCCGACGACCGCGCTGCTCGCGACAGTGCATGGGTTGCAGGCCGACGTCTTCGAGTCAGTACTCCGCTCGGGCGGAGTGCCGCCGGCCGAGATCGCCGGCACTCCAACGACCACACCCCCGCCGACGGCAACGGCAGGCGGTACGGTCACGGACCCGACGCAGGCAGCGTCGCGGGTCGGCGAGCTCATCGCCGCCGAGGGCGAAGCGCTGTCTGCTCAGGCCCTGTTGGTCCTCGCAGGGATCTCCGCGGAGCGAGTCGCCCTGTTCGGGTCCATGACTGCTCAGCGGACGGCTGCGGTGCCGCTGCTCGGTGGTCGTCTGCCCGCTGCCGGACCACTCACCGCACCGACCGGTGACCTGGCTGCTGCGCTGCTTGAGGCGATCCGGTCTGCTGTCTATGGCTTCGAGGTGGTCGTTACCCAAACCGACGTGAGTCATCGCAGGGCCGCCGGCCAGACCTTGGGCGCCCTCCGGACACGCTCCGCCGAGCTCCAGCTGCTGGCCGGCCCCGTAGCGCCACCGATTCCCCTGGGTTATGCCCTCCCCTTCCCGGTGTCGACCCCTGCCGCGGCACTGATGCTGGCAACCCACCTGATGACGGCGCTGCGTGCGTCGGTGGCACGCCAGCTGCCGGCCGTCACCGGCGACACCGAGGGCCTGACCGGGACAGTTCAGCTGCTCACGGACGTGTGCCTCCATGCGGTCACCTGGCGGGTGCCACTCACAGCGTTCCCAGGGCTCAGCGACACATGAGCATCGTCATACCGGAGTCGTTCTCAGCCAGGGTGACCGGACGCGCGCCTGAGCCGCACATCAGCGGTGACGCATGGCTGCTGCAGCTGGCCGGGCTCGTCGAGGCGTCGCTCGCAGAGTGGGATCTGACCCTCGACGGTGACCCCATGCATGGTGTGTGCGCCCTGGTGCTGCCTGTCCGACTCCGCGACGACTCCAAAGGGGTCCTGAAAGTGACGTGGCCGCATGCCGACGCCGAGCATGAGCACCTGGCGCTGCATCACTGGGGAGGACGAGGCGCCGTTCGGCTCTTGGCAGCCAACCCCGGCCGCTGGACCATGCTGCTCGAGCGCCTGGACGGCGGCCTCGACCTGCAGGACGTGCCGATCGATGAAGCGTGCCGGGTGATAGGCGGACTGCTTCGCCAGCTGGATCACCCTGCGCTTCCTCAGCTTTCACGCCTGTCGGCCGAAGCCGCGCGCCTGCTGAAACGGCTCGACTCTGCTCCCCAGGCCATCCCGCGCCGGTTCGTCGAGCAAGCACGCGCCGTGCTGTCGGACCTCATGACCGACAAGGCGATCGACTCGCGCATGGTCCATACCGACCTCCACTACGGGAACGTCCTGGCAGCCGATCGCCAGCCGTGGCTGGCGATCGATCCCAAGCCTCTGGCCGCGGACCCGGCTTTCGCCGTCACGCCCGCGTTGTGGAACCGATGGGACGAAGCGGTCTCGAGCGGCGACCTGCGGAGGCACCTTCGCCGTCGCCTGTCGATCATCTGTGAGGCGGCGGGCCTCGACGAGGAACGAGCACGATCCTGGTCGATCGCGCGCGAGGTGCAGATGGCGCTATGGGCTGCCACGAAGGATGACGCGGGCGAACTCACGAAGGCGATCGCGATCATCAAGGCGATGCAACGGGACTGACCGGTGCGCATCTCCGGCTCAGGGTCGCCCACGACTGCGCCGGGTCAGCGCGGCAGGTCAGCGCCCCGGCGGGTCAGCCCGGTGGTCGTGGCTCGAGGTGCGTCTGAACGTCGATGTCGGCCAGGTCCTTCGCGATCGCCACCTCGACGTCGTCGGCCAGGGTATGACCGCGGTCGACCGTCCAGTCGCCAGGAACGAGGACGGTCAGCGAGACGAAACGGTGCCGCCCGGATTCACGGGTGCGCAGGTTGGTGAAGTCGACCTCCGCCGTTCGCATACGGTCGAGCACCGTGTGCACCTTGGCGAGGTCGGCGGCAGGCATGGCTGCACCGAGCAGGGACGTCACGGACTGGGATACCAGCCGGAACCCGGTCACGAGAATGTTGATCCCCACGATCGCCGCCACGATCGGGTCCAGCCGCTGCCAACCGGTCAGCGCCACCAGCAGCACGCCGACGATGACGCCGGCCGACGTCCAGACATCGGTCAGCAGATGCTTGCCGTCCGCGGTCAGCGTGACCGAGCGGTGAGCCGCGCCGACCCTCAGCAGGAGCACGCCCACGGCCCCGTTCAGGACAGAGGCGACGGTCGAGATCGCCAACCCGAGCCCGACACTCTCAAGCTCTGCCGGATGCAGGAAGCGCTGTACCGAGGTGACCAGGATGAAGGCGGCTGCGACGAAGATCATCAGCCCTTCGACCCCGGCCGAGAAGTACTCCGCCTTGCCGTGGCCGAAGTTGTGGTTGTCGTCAGCAGGCCGAGCGGCGATGTGCAGCGCGATCAGCGCGACGACGGCCGCGACCAGGTTCACCAAGGACTCGGCTGCGTCCGACAGGAGGCCCACCGACCCGGTCAGCAGGTACGCCTCGGACTTCAGCGCGATTGTCGCCAGCGCCGCGGCGATCGACAGCCATGCAAACTTGGTCAACCCCGGGGACACACCCCCCGGCTCACCACCGACCTGCGGAAAGGCGATCCTCTTCATGGAGCCAGACTGTCAGAGGTCCCGTGCTGCGAATGACCAGGGAGCCATGTCGGACCTCCGAGCCAGAGGTAGATCGAGGTTCAGCTGAGGATGTCCTTCTTCTGGAACCGCCACCAGGCCAGTGCGAAGAACACCGCTGAGTAGACGAGCACCAGACCGGTGCCTCGCATCATGTCGTCCCAGACGATGCTCTGTCCGAGCGCGTCCAGCCACGAGTACTGGAAGTGGGTCGGGAGGAACTGTCGGTAGGGGTCGAGCGCTGTGATCGAGTCGAGAATGTTGGACACGACGACGAGCATCGTGGCGCCGCCCACCGCGCCCAGCGGGGCATCAGTGAGCACACTGAGCAAGAAGGCCAGAGCTGCCACCAGGAGCGACTGGGCGCTCACGTAGCAGACGACGACGAGCAGCCTCTGCAAACCGACTCCCGTGGTGAATGTCCCGCCCAGCGGTGACTGCCCCGGCGCCCAGCCGAAGAACGCGCCGCCGATGAGATAGGCCCACGCGGGCAGGAGCAGGTTTGCACCGAAGCTGAGGGACAGCGCGACAGTCAGCTTCTGCCGCAGGAGCCGCGCTCTGGGCACCGGGATCGCCAGCAGGTAGCGCAAGGACGACCAGCTGGCCTCGCTGGCCACGGTGTCGCCGCAGAACAGAGCCACGATGACCACGAGCAGGAACCCGGCCGACGCGAACTCGGTGAAGAGCGTGAAGTTGGTTGCGCCCGTGGTCGCCAAGGTGACCAGCGCCGGCGCGGAGCGCGAGCCGCCCGAGGAGCCCTCCCGGGCGGCGCCCGACGAACCGGTGCTTGAGCTGACCTGAAAGGCCAAGGCGATGATCACCGGCAACGCCAACAGGACGATCACGGTCAGCTGGGTGCGCCGCCTGCGCAGCTGCCGGACAAACTCCACCCTCAGGCGCAGTGTCCGCTCGGGCCGAAAGCCGTTGTCATGAACCTCGGCCAGCTGATTCAGCTTGTCGTGGACACCGCGACGAGTTGGTGCCGGGTGGCCCAGGGGCCTGGGGGCGTTTGCCGGGTGTTCAGTCATTCGTCTGCACCAACCATCTGGATGAAGATGTCCTCCAGGGATCGACGTGCCGGCACCGTCTGCGAGTCAACGCCCGCGGCCGCCAGGATCTCCTGCGCCTGCTGGGGGTTCTTCACGGCGAGCTGCACCCCGCCCACACCGGCTATCTCGGCCACCGACCCCACGGCGACGAGCTTGCCATTGTGCATCACCACGACATGGCTGCAGGTCTGCTCCACCTCGGCCAACAGGTGACTGGAGATCACGACGGTACGGCCGGTTGCGGCATACCGGCGGAGCACTTCACGCATCTCGGCGATCTGTAGCGGGTCCAGGCCGTTGGTGGGCTCGTCGAGCACCAACACCTCGGGAAGCCCGAGCATCGCCTGGGCGATCGCGAGGCGCTGCCGCATCCCATGGCTGAAGGTCTTGACCCGACGATCGACCGACTCGCCGAGTCCGGCGATCTCCAACGCCGTGTCGAGCTCCGCGTCCTGAGACGGTCGACCCGTCGCGGCCCAGAACAGTCGCAGATTCTCCCGTCCGGACAGATGCGGGAGCAGCCCCGGTCCCTCGATGAACGCGCCGATCCGCGACAGCACCGGAGCGCCCGCCTCGACCAGCTCACCGAACACGCGCACCGTGCCGGACGTCGGCCGGATAAGGCCCATCAGCATCCGCAATGTGGTCGTCTTGCCGGCACCATTGGGACCCAGCAGCCCGACGACCTGTCCTCGTTCAACGCGGAAGCTGACGTCGTCCACCGCTCGGTATCCATCGCCGTACTCCTTGACCAGGCTCTCCATCGCCACCGGCACGCTCGACAGGTCAGCGAGCACGGTCCGCCTACGTCGGCGTCCGCGCCGGACCGCAGCGACCAGAGCACCCAGGATCAGGATCGCCATAGCGGCCAGACCCGTCAGCAGCCAGATCCACGGCTGACCGGCACGGATGATCCGTCCGTCGATGGTGGCCACGTCGACCGTGCTGCCGGCCATGGCGATCGTGTAGCTTCGCGGCTGGCTCGGCAGCTGGTATGCCAGATCGGTGGTCGCGACCACCAGGACCAGTCGGTCCCCCGCCGGCAGGTTCCGCACCACACCGGGCAGCGTGACCGTCACGGTCCGAGCCACCCCCGGTGTGAGTCCGGTGAGCCGGATCGGAGCCACCAGGCCCGCGGGCAACGTGTCCGTCCCGTCGGTGGCAACGTGATGTACGGACGCGAACAAGGTCGCGTCGGTGGCATCATGCGCCGTCACGCGCAGCGTGGCTGTAGACGACCCCGCCACGAGCAGGCTGGCCGGAAGTGGTTGTGACGCGAACATCGCAACCTGGCCGGTTATCGCCGTCAGGTTCGGGGAACCGGTTGCCGTGGCCGCGGTGCTGAGCAGGCCACCCAGGCCCGGGACCGAGGTGACCGCGGCCGGGCTTCCCCCGGCGGGGGCGTAGATCGTCTGGGCAGGGCCAACGACCCCGACCCGCTGGAATCGACCGCTCGAATAGCCGCGATCGACCTGCAGGCTCTGTGACACGGTCCGTCCGGTGGCTGCTGAGATCCCCGAGCCGGGCACCGTGATGTCGAAGGAGGCGTCTGCCCGTCCGCGGTGGAGCAACACCGGGTCGAACCAGCCCTGCAGGTACTGCACCAGGTCCGACGTCGACGTCCCGCCGTCATGTCCGCCGGAACGCCAGATCACCTTCACGGGTGTGCCGTTGGCGGCAATCCCCCTGGCGTTGGCACCCGCCTGCTCGAGGGGGAAGAGCGAGTCCTGCTCCCCCTGGCTGAGCAGCGTCGGCGCGGTGATCCGGCTCAGCACACCCGCCGGGCTTGAGGCCTTCAGCAGCGACAGGATCGACGCGTCGGGCTCACCTGTGCTGGCGGCCTGCTGGTATACCGCGCACAGCTCCGGCGCGAATCGCCCGCAGGCCCCGCCCTTCCGCCCCGAGGCAGAGGCGAACAGCTCCCCCGCCCACAGCTTCTTGAACACCCCTGGCTGGCCGCCGGCAGCGTTCGGGAACAACGCCTGCGACAGATCGTTCCAGGTGATGTCCGCTCCGAGCGCGTCAACACGTTTGTCGTTGGCGGCCAACAAGAGCGCCAGTCCGCCCCCGTAGGACGAACCAGCGACCCCCACGCGCGGATCCCCGGGCGCGTCCTTGACCACCTGCGGCAACGTCGCCAGATAGGAGATCAGCATGCCCGCGTCCGCAACTTCATAGGACGGCGCGTCCAGATGGATCAACCCACCCGACCGACCGAAACCCCTTGCGGTGTAAGCCAGCACGACGTAGCCGTGCTCGGCGAGCGAGCGCGCCTCGGAGTCCAGATCGGCCTTCGACCCGCCAAATCCGTGAGCCAACAGGACTGCCGGTGCAGGCGTCGTGGCCGGAAAGTAGACGGTCGTGTCCAGCTCGACCGTCACACCGGCCTCGGGCGTGCCCGCGACGAACTGCGACGTGGTACGAATCGTGGGACTAGCCGTGACCACGGCCGCCACAGCCACGCCCGCAGCGACCAGCAGCACGGCGGCCGCGCTAGCCACCCAGCGAGCTCGCCCCCGCTGGGGAAGTCTCACCTCGGCGAGGCCAGGCACTGCGTCGAGGCAAGATTCACAACCATCTCGAAACCGCTCGCAGTGAACAAGGTCATTGCGCGACTATATCGATCGGGGGCGAAGCCAACCACGGCCTTGTGTGGGGTAGTGCAGCCGGAGTCTCTGACACAACCCTCTTCGCGTCGCACCTCGCAGCGCACTCATCCGCCGCCATGTACGGCAGCAAGATGAGGTCAGTGCGGGTGAATTGGTGCGGTGATGGACGCGATCGAGCGCCCGACCAGCGGCAGCACCGGATCGTCGGCAGGCGCGCACCGCATGGGTCAGCTGCCGCCCGGATTGCCACTCGAGATGACCTGTCCGCCTTCACCGTCGCTGTTCGGGATCCAGTTTCCGGGCGGGGGTTTCTTCGACGCAAGGCGGTCGGCCACCAGAGCCCCGACCCACCTAGCGACAACTCGGAGTCTGGCGAACAGCCAGTTCCGTGTTTTCTTGGCCTTTTGGGAGTGCATGTGCGTCCGTTTCCGCTGGTCCCTTGGAGAGTAGGGACGGTAACGCTAAACCGTCGCCTGGGCGGGGATCTGGTGAACCGCAGACGACGATCTGAATCTCGGACGGTCACACCCAACGCGGAAGTGTGCCTTGAACAGGGCGGCGGCTCCGACGAGCATGCGTGATCGTCAGTCACCTTGCGGCGAGGACTGGGTGGTCACCGGTACCTTGCTTCTTCTCCGAGCGGCGAGTGCCCGGAGAAGAAGGACGTTGACCAACGCAGCGACGGTCAGGGCGAGGATCCCGAGGACAAAGGTGGAGATCGTGAACCAGACTGCGGGCATCCCTGTACTGACGGATGTGAGCATGCGTCCATCCGGAGCGAACGTCGCAGACCCTGAACTGCTCGACGGTTTCGCTTCGGGGACCAAGGCCAGGAAGCCATACGCGAGGCAGTAGAGGGGCAACGCCACAATGCTTGAAGGGACGGCGAGCAGGGCAGCGAGCAGGATGGGCCAGGGAGACTGCTCGGTGAACCCCACAGCGGCGATCAAGTGCGAACGCTTCCTCGGCGCCGAGTACCGCGTCGATGAGCCCGCCCTGCACGCCATCGACCTGGCACCATCGCGATGGACTTCGGCACCGGCGCCCTCAAGGTTGACCTGGAAGCAGCCCACGAGGCCGCCGACGTCCGCCTGGGCATCCTGATTTGAGCGCGATGATCCGGTGCACCGTTGGCCCGGACGCCTCGATCCAAGGCTGGCTAGCCGGGTGAACGGGAAGCGTCCTGGCCATCCACACGGTCGGCGCAGCGCCGGTCGATGCCGTTCTCCATGCTCGCGGCTGGATTCGACGTCTCAAAGTTCGAACTTTCGCCCCACATGATGTGGAGATGATGTGGAGATGATGTGGAGTCTTTACCAACTCATGACCAACGCATGACCAGTCGCATTACGGTTTTTGACGTCAGCAAATCTGCGTTTCCGGTGCGGTAAAGACAAGGGGAGCAATGCGATGACCACTAATGCACACACCATGAAGAGACGAACGCGTGGCGGTTCGATCCTGGCCGGCGCGACTGCTGCACTCATGCTGCTGGCCGCACCGGCCTGGGCTGGCAACGGCACCGGCGGCGGCGGAGGTAGTGGAACCGCCACAGGGTCGCTCTACTCCGACCTGGTGATCGCCCTGCGCGCCGAGAACGGGACACCCATCCTGAAGAAGTATGTCGTTCCCGAAACCGCCGATACGACCGCGAGCACCGAGTACTGCGTGCAGCCGGTTTCCTACGAACAGGTTCCCGGCGTTACGTCCTCGCCGAACCCGGTCGACGGCCGGACCGTCTGGGTCATCCCGCTGCAGGGCGCGTGGATCACAACGAACCCGCTGCCGGCCGAGTTTACCGGGGCCTGTGACCCGCAGCCGCAGTACGCCATGTTCGTCTCCGAGGTTGAGCTGGAGCGGCTGAACATGGCCCGCACGGCGGACGCGGTCATCGCCACCAAGCTCACGGATGTGGAGCTGAAGCTGCGGTTCGCGGAGGCGATCGCACTCGAGTCGACCGGTCGGATCAGCTACGACGGCACGCCCATCGACGCATCGCCCGAGAACGCGGCGATCTACCAGTCGCTGATGAAGACCGGCACCATTCCCGGGCTTCCCGTCGGCATGGCCGGCCCCCCGGCCAAGATCGGACCAGTCGGCGGTGCTGAGTCGAACAGCCAGTTCAACGCCTGGGAGCTGGCGGCGATGAACATCGGTGCCGCGGCCAGCAAGAGCACACCGCTCACCCTCGACGCCGTCGAGTACTACAACCGGATCATCGGGTTCCCACCGCCGGCCGACCCCACCGCGACACCGCCGGTCCCGGAGTACGTGTCCCCCTGGGGCGTGAGCTTCGTCAGGTCCAAGACCGACACGGGCGACCAGATGACGACCGGTGAGCAGTTCGTCGACTACAGCGGCTTCACCTACAACCGCTCGCAGACCTTCAAGGGCAGCGTCACCTGGCTCGACGTGGCGAACCTCAAGTGGGAGGTCAGCAAGATCACCAAGGTGGTGCCGTTCACCAACCTGTCGTCCTTCGACGAGATCACCAACCAAACGCTGACCGGTATCACGGCGTTCGCGCAGCTGGCCGATGACGTGCGGGCCCTGTGCAACTTCATCCCGGACAACACGTTCATCCCCGGCTTCTACATGGACGTCCCGGGTGTCGACACCACCGAGGCACAACTCAAGGCGATTCATGACCCGGCCGTCGACCTCGGCACGCTGCCGAAGAACGTCTTCCAGACCTACTCCTTCCCGATGACGGCGTCGCTGCTCAACCCCTGGGGCGGCGAGGACATCGGCCAGGCCCAGCTGCGCATCACGATCGACGCCGACACTGCCTTCGCGACAGTGGGCGTGACCGCGACCGCTGGAACCCAGACCGTCCCGTTCACCGTGGAGGCCGGCAACCTGATCGGTCAGTGGGGCCCCGACGACGGCTTCCCCGTGGTCCCGGGCTACAACGAGTCCACGACGTTCAACGTCACGGTCGCTGGTGGGGCACCCCTCGGGGCGTACCGCATCACTCTGGAGCTGATCGACGTCGGCCATTCCGACAAGGTTCTTGCCTCGGAGGACGGCACGATCAACGTCAACGCCAACGTCGCGACGGTCCTGTGGGGCGACTCACTGCCCAAGCTCGCCACCCAAGGTGTGGCGATGACGGTCCCGCTGCAGGTCTACTCACCTTTGGCAGGTGAAGGTCAGGTGGCGCTGACCGTGACCGGCCCCGGCGACGACCCACTCACCACGAACGTGGTCGAGGCGCTCAAGGCCGGTGACGTGAAGATCTACGCCAGCAACGGGACCGACATGGTGCCCATGGGTCTGACCCTGAACACCGAGGGCCACCTCGTGGGCACGTGGAACGCCACGCTCGCGGCCGGCTTCACCCCTGTGACCTGGTACGCCACGGTCGCAGTGGGGGCGCTGGTGGGCAACTACGCCTTCGGCGTCAGCTTGGCGGGCGGGAACAGTCTCGACCCGCTCGTCGTGTCCGTCTCCGCCCCCGAGTCCCACGGGCAGAAGCCGCCGACGGCCGGTGAGGACACCATCGCGCCGGTGGTCACGGTCACGCCGGTCGGCACCCTCGGCTCCACAGCCTCGTTCACGCTCACCGCGAACGAGGACCCAGTGACGTTCGAGTGCATGCTGACCACGAACACCGTGGCCGGCTCGTGGGAGAGCTGTACGTCTCCCAAGACCTACAACGGACTGGCGGTGGGGACGTACATCTTCTCCGCCCGCGGGAAGGACAAGGCCGGAAACGTCTCGGGCGTCGTCACCTCGAACTGGAGCGTCACGTCTGACGTCACTCCTCCGGTCGACCCGGTCGACCCGGTCACCCCGGTCGGCACGGTCGGCACGACGAGCAGCATCCAGCCGGCTGGCGTGAGCCGCACCGGCGGAAGCGACCGGATCGCCACCGCGACGGCACTGTCCCAGGAGCGTTTCGACGACGGCACGGCCGACGCGGCCATCATCGCCCGCTCGGACGACTTCGCAGACGCGCTCGCCGCGGTCCCGTTCGCGGAGGCAGAGAACGCCTCGTTGCTGCTCACCGGCCTGGTGCTGGACGCCCGAGTGCTCACCGAGCTGGACCGCGCCGTCAGCGACACCGGAACCGTCTACATTGTCGGCGGCACGGGCGCGCTGCCCCTGTCGGTCGACGCGGCCATCAAGGCCACGGGTCGTACGGTCGCCCGGATCTCCGGCGCCGACCGCTACGCCACCGCGACCCTGATAGCCCAGAAGGTGAGCAACCCCACCGCGATTCTGCTGGCGTCAGGCCGGGACTTCCCGGACGCACTGGCCGGCGGCACCGCAGCGGCCAAGGTGGGCGGGGTGCTCCTGCTCACCAACGGCTCGACCATGCCGGACACGTCTGCACGGTACCTCGCCGAGCACGCAACGACTCCGGTGTACTCGCTCGGTGGCTCGGCCGCCGGCGCAGCCCCAAGCGCTACGGCGCTGGTGGGAACCGACCGGTACGACACCGCGGTGAAGGTCGCCAAGGCCTTCTTCACGGCGCCGTCCGGTGTGTCGGTGGCGTCGGGAGTCGTGTTCGCGGATGCCCTCTCGGGTGGCGCTGACGCGGCGGCGCATGGCTGGCCGTTGCTGATCACCCGGCCTGCGGCGTTCCCGCAGGTGGCGGCGCAGTACGTCACCGCGACGCCGACGATCGTCCACGCCGACGTCTACGGCGGCACCGGGGCGGTCCAGGCAAACGTGGCCACGGCACTCGCCGGTTGCCTGCACGGCTGATCGACGGCCCAATACCGATGGTGCCCCGGGGAACACCCCGGGGCACCATCCGTGCGGCAGGGCCAAATGCTGTCATCCGTCAGTGCCAAGACGCCGACGGGGCTCACCGCTTGTGCCGAGACCGGTTCGAGGAGACTACTGCCCGGACAGACCGTCACGCGACGGCACGTTTGCTGGATCAGCCACGAAGGCGTCACGATGTCAGCATTCGACATCACTGGGACCAGTGAGGAAGGGTGACCCTGATGGCGAACCGACTCGCGGACTCCACGAGCCCGTACCTGTTGCAGCACAAGGACAATCCGGTCGACTGGTGGCAGTGGGGGCCGGACGCTCTCGCGGAGGCGGAGCGTCTCAGCAAACCCGTCCTGCTGTCGATCGGGTATGCAGCCTGTCACTGGTGCCACGTGATGGCGCACGAGTCGTTCGAGGATGACGAGGTTGCTGGGGCCATCAACGCCAACTTCGTGGCCATCAAGGTCGACCGCGAGGAACGCCCTGACCTCGACGCGATCTACATGTCGGCGACCACCGCGATGACCGGTCATGGCGGCTGGCCCATGACCTGTTTCCTCACGCCAGCCGGAGAGCCCTTCTTCTGCGGCACGTACTTCCCCAAGGCCTCATTGCTGCAGCTGCTCTCAGGTGTCTCCGACGCCTGGCGCGATCGACGCGAAGAGGTTGTCGCCAGCGGTTCACACATCGTCGAGACTCTGCGCGCCGCCACGACCGTCGGGGCGGGGGCTCCGCTGGGGGCAGTCGAGCTCCAGCAGGCAGAAGAGATGTTGGCCGACGGATATGACTGGCAGCATGGTGGATTCGGCCGGGCACCGAAATTTCCGCCGTCAATGGTTCTGGAGTTCTTGTTGCGCCATTGGGCACGAACAGGTTCAGAGCGCGCATTGCTGATGGCCGACGGCAGCTGTGAGGCGATGGCCCGTGGCGGGATGTACGACCAGCTGGCCGGTGGCTTTGCGCGCTACTCGGTGGACGCAGGCTGGGTGGTGCCTCACTTCGAGAAGATGCTCTATGACAACGCCCAGCTGTTGCGCGTCTATCTTCACTTGTGGCGGGCGACACGGTCGCGCTCCCCAGAAGAAGCGTCTCAGGCAGAACGGGTTGCGCGTCAGACTGCGGACTTCCTGCTGCGCGATCTCGGGACTGCCGAGGGTGGCTTCGCGTCTGCTCTCGATGCCGACACCGACGGGGTCGAGGGGCTGACCTACGCCTGGACCGAGCAACAGCTCGTGGACGTGCTGGGTGAGGAGGACGGCCGCCGGGCCGCTCAGCTGCTCGAGGTCACCAAGACAGGGACATTCGAACACGGGATGTCCACGTTGCAGCTTCGCACGGATCCGGCTGACACACCTTGGTGGGAAATCGTCCGCGAGCGTTTGCTGGCCGCTCGCGACCTGCGGCCACAGCCGGCCCGTGACGACAAAGTGGTCACGAGCTGGAACGGTCTGACCATCGCTGCGCTGAGCGAAGCCGGTGTGCTGCTTGAGGATTCACGATATGTGGAGGCGGCCCGAGAGTGCGCGCAGTTTCTCGTGGACGGCCACCTGGTTGACAGCAGGCTGCGCCGGGCATCGCGCGAGGGCGTCGTCGGAACCGCGATGGGGGTCGCGGATGACTACGGCAACCTGGCCGAAGGCCTGCTCACCCTGCACCAAGCCACCGGGGAGCCACGGTGGCTCACTGCGGCAGGAAGTCTCCTTGACACGGCGCTGACCCACTTCGCAGATGGTCAGGGCGGCTTCTTCGACACCGCGGACGACGCCGAGGAGCTCTTCGCCAGACCACGCAGCGCAGCGGACAACGCCGAGCCGTCCGGTCATGCCGCACTCGCGGGCGCCCTACTGACCTACTCGACGCTGACCGGTTCGACCCGGCACAGGGAAGCAGCCGACGCCGCAGTCACGGCCGCCTCACGTCTTGCCGCTCAGGACCCACGTTTTGCGGGCTGGACGCTTGCCGTGGCCGAAGCGATGGCCGCAGGCCCCCTCCAGGTTGCCGTCGTCGGCGACGGACCGCATGCGCGAGAACTGGTCCGCATAGCGCGTGGCAGCACCTCCCCCGGACTCGTCATCGCTCAGGGACTGCCTGATGCGCCGGGGATTCCCCTTCTCGCCGCTAGACCCTTGGTGGGCGGGAGCGCCGCGGCATATGTCTGTCGTGGCTTTGTCTGCGACCGCCCGGTAACCACTGCTACTGAGCTGGCGGCAGCCCTGACGTAGCCGGGTCAGGAGAATTGCTGGACGACGTCGAGACCGATCTTGACGATGAACGCCCCGACCACCACGACGAGGACGACACGGATGAACCCGGAGCCCTTTGCCACCGCGGTGCGTGCCCCGATGTAGCCGCCCGCGAGATTGCCCAGGCCCATGAGCAGGCCGACCTTCCACATCACCGCTCCGGCCGGGATGAAGATCACCAATGCCGCCAGGTTGGTGGCAACGTTGGCGATCTTGGCCTTGGCGCTGGCCTCCACGAAAGCGTAGCCGAGCAACCCGACGAGGCCGAACACGAGGAATGAGCCGGTTCCGGGGCCGAGCGCTCCGTCATACATGCCGATCAGGAAGCCGACCCCGGTGGCGGCCAACAGATGTCGGCGACCCGAGAAACGCAGGTCGGTCGCGCGGCCGAGTGTCGGGGTGAACAACGTGTAGGTGCCCACCCCGATCAGCACCACAAGGATGATCGGGTTGAAGGCTGCTCGCGAGATGTGCGACACGAGCGAGGCACCGATCAGTGAGCCGCAGAACGCCAACAGTGCCAACGGAATCGCGGTTCTCAGGTCCGGCCTGACTCGGCGGTAGTAGGTCGCCGCACTCACCGACGTGCCACAGATCGAGCTGAGCTTGTTGGTCGCCAGGAGCTGAACCGGAGCCGCCAGCGGGAAACCAAGCATCAGCGCCGGGAGCTGGATCAGCCCGCCACCGCCGACAACCGCGTCGACCCACCCCGCGCAGACTGCGGCCAGGACCATCAATACGAGCATCGTGGTGGAAGGGTCGCTCACCTCGACTGCCAACCGTCCACGATGTCGAGGACGTCGAGCAGCTCATGAGCGACCCCGTCGGGAGTCACGTCCACTGAAACCTGTTGTGCCACGGGGATCTCCGAGTGCGGCACCCAGATAGCGCGCATCCCTGCCGACTGGCTCCCGTGAACGTCCTCGAAGGGCCGATCCCCCACGTAGACGGCCTCCGACGGCTCAACCCCGAGCGCCTCAGCGGATGCCTGGAACGCTCTCGGATGCGGCTTGGTCCAGGCGATCTCGCTGGAATAGACGTCCGCGTCAATCAGGTCGAGGACCCCGTCCCGTTCGAACACGCCACGGTGGTAGTCCCCCGACCAGATCGTGTTGGACAAGATGCCGACGCGGATTCCCCTCTCGCGCAACCCTTCCCAGACCGGGCGCGCCTGCTCGTCGGTGATCGTGTGCGGCTCCCAGAAGCGGCGGTATGCCGTCAGCGCGGCGTCGTGCACAGCATCGGTGGTGTCCACTCCCACCTCACGCAACAGGTCGTCCATGTGCGTGCTGCCCTGACCCGTGCGCGCTCGTTGCCATGCCGCGTCCTCCGCAGCGAAGATGCGCGCCGCGAGGTCGGCGCTGGCGCGTTCATCGTCATCGTGAACAACACGGGCGTAGACCGCCCACTGCTCCGCAAGGTCAAAGGTGTGCCACGGCGTGAGGGTTCCGCCCCAGTCGAAGATGACCGCTCGAAGCCGTGGCACAGGACGACCCATCAGCTCGCGGAGCCGCGCACCTCGGACACGACGGCATCGACGATCTGTTCGACAGGAACCTCGCGTCGCGCACCGGTCGCGCGGTCCTTGATCTCGATCGTGCCAGCCTCAAGGCCCTTGCCGACGATCACGATGGTCGGCACGCCGATCAGCTCGGCGTCCTTGAACTTCACGCCGGGAGAGACCTTGCGGCGGTCGTCGTAGAGGACCGAGACGCCCTGTGCGGCAAGGGCATCGGTGAGCTCCGCCGCCTTGGCAAAGACCTC